>NZ_JBFANN010000015.1:0-143812 GCF_040674855.1 Nocardia sp. NPDC049707
GAACGACCGACGCTTACGAGGAGGCATGCAGACATCCTAACCAGCAGGAACAACCATCCCGCTAACTCAGTGTCCACTCCCCGGGGTGAACCTCACACATGACGAGGGCCGGTTTCATTGCCCGATGCATCGGACACCGCACCGTCGAGCCATCCTGGAACCAACACGGACGCGCTGATAGCTGTGGAGTATCCGACACGTAGAAAAGAGCGCCGTTCCACATCAGCCCTTCCGAGGTTGAGCAAGGTAGCTACAGGGTGTTGGATGCCACCGAAACGCCTTTCATACCACGCTATGACATCGGACGTCGGCGTACGCCCTCCGGTCTCGTAGTACCAGAGCGCAGATTTGCTATAGGGGATCTGAGCAGCAAGCGCAGCCAGGGATACCCCAGCGGCTTCGCGGGCCGCTCGGAGCTGCGCGCCGATGACAACGGCGGGACCGTCCATGCCGTCGAATCTAGCCTCTTTGTGAACGCGCTGTGGATGCCAACCCGTATTTTTCCGGACCCTCCCGTGGTCAGCTGGATATGCGCCAGGAGAGACAACTCTTCTCCTTCATCAGGGAGTTCGTTTCAGGGGCCTGGCGCACCTTAGCCGCAGCTGAACTGGGGGCAATGACGTTGAAACCAGAACCACCGCACCGGAGGCCACTCGTCGGCCCGCCCGCCGCACTAGCGGTCGAAGTCCCTACCGATGTTGTCGAGCGGTACCTAGACGCCCTACGCGAGTGGCAATCCGAACAGACCGACATTGAACAACCCGAACAAGGGATCTAAAACCGATGGACCACAAAACTTTTGGCGACAGCCCGTTGACCCGATGTCACTTCTACAGGCAGGTATGCGACCTGCCCGCCACCGTCGACCCGCCACACCTCGGCCGCATCGTCATGAAAGCCGAGCACGTTTGGGCACTGATACTTCCCGCATATCTCGGCCAAGCGGTGAAAATTCACATGCAGCAGCATGATTCGCACATTGGTCCGATTCTGTCGCATCCCCGCTCGAATCGATGGACGCTGCTCGTGCGACCAGACATCCCCGATGATGTACGTCTGTTCGCCGAGATGTTCCGCCTGAACGTATCCGTGGTACGAACCGGTGGCACCGTCGCGTTACCGTCGCCCGCCGACCAAGGTGAGCAGTTCCGGCGCTGGATCGAAGCACCCCGATGCACGTTCCGGCCCTCCGGCCTTGTGGTGGTTGATGCGATTCGCGCCTGCTCGGAACCATGTCGGCCTGTGCAGCGGAGGAGGGCTCATATCTGAATGTGATCGCTCCAAGCACGCCTAGAGCGAGGAGCCAATCCGGACCGCTCCCGCCGTCCGGATACCGGGAATGAAAATCCCATGCAGCCACGAGCAATCGGACTGTTGCGCCTGGATGTCACCGATGACAGACCGCGCGATGAAGCCGTGATCGGCAGCTTGGCTCACCGTCTCGACTGCACACTCGTCGGACTGGTCACCATCGCGCCGGACACCTACATGCCGACAACACTGGTCGTTCACACCGCGCACAAGGTTGAGGCAGCAGTGATCGTGACGCCGGATCGCACACATTTCGCTGGGGCCGCGCGCAGTCAGTATGGCGTGCGATCTGGTGACCCCGGTTGGGACCGTGACGCGCTCCAGCAGAGTGCAGTGAACCCTCCGGCCTGACCTGGAACTGGGTTGACATTCCAGCTTCGGCGTGTGGACAGACGGGCAACCCTGGCCGCGATTGGCTTGAAACATATTCATACACAACGACTCCCGACGGTGGAAATATGGAAAACGTTCTGGTCACCGGCGGCGCGGGATTCATCGGATCGCGCTTCGTCAAACGACTACTAGCCTCCGACGACACCGGCAAGGTGACCGTCCTGGACGCACTTACCTATGCGGGACACCGCAGCAATCTCGGCGCAGCGATGTTGTCCGACCGGCTGACCCTGGTGGTCGGCAATATCCTCGACGTAAGGCTCGTCGACGATCTCGTTGCAGAGCACACGACCATCGTCCACTTGGCCGCGGAGTCACATGTCGACCGCTCCTTTTTCCAGAGTGGCCACTTCCTGAGCACGAACGTGCTGGGTACGCACATCTTGCTCGATGCCGCACGGCGATCGGATGTCCGCAAGTTCGTGCATGTTTCCACCGACGAGGTCTATGGACCGCTACTGACGGGATCGGCATCCGAGGAATATCCGCTGCGCCCAACAGTTCCCTATGCGTCGTCGAAAGCAGCATCGGACCTGGTGGCCTTGTCGTACTGGCGAACCTATGGTGTGCCGGTATGCATCACCCGCAGCAGCAACAACTTCGGCCCTGCCCAGCACCCCGAAAAGATCATTCCCGCATTCATCACCGCCCTACTGAAGGGCGGGAAGGTCACCTTGCACGGCGACGGCGGTCACGTGCGCAACTGGCTGTGGGTCGAGGACAACTGTCAGGGCCTGGAATTGGTGCTGCGACACGGCCAGCCCGGTGAGGTCTACAACATCGGTGGCGGCACCGATCTGACGAACGAACAGCTCACTAGCCTGATCCTGAACCAGTTGGACACGGACTGGGGCCAGGTGCAATACGTCGCCGATCGCCCCTCCAACGACCGCCGCTACTCCATGAGCTGGGACAAGATCGCGGGCCTCGGCTACCGGCCTACACAGGATTTCGAAGACGCACTCGCTCAAACCGTGCGGTGGTACCGCGACCATCCCGATCGGTGGGCACCGCAGCTCCGCAACCCCGACGCACCCGTATCGGCAATCCAACTCGAGACCCCTCAGGCGACCAACCATGTCCATTGATCGAGTGGCCGCATCGCGCCGCGTACTCGTAACCGGGGTCGGAGGTCAACCGGGATTCGACCTCGCCCGGCGACTCCAACAGCACGGCTGCACCGTCATCGGCACCGATGCCAACCCGGTTGCCAACGGACTACAGCTGCCCGGCCTGATCGCCCGCCTATCCTTACCCTCCACCCACCCGAGCTACGGCATCGAACTGCTGAAGCTGTGTGAGGACCTGCGGCCCAACGCAATGTTGTCCGCCGTCGAGTGCGAACTGCCACAACTTCTCGCACTCCGCGCGACACTGAACCAGATCGGTGTTCGGACCTGGCTACCGTCGCAACGCGCGGTCAACGCCTGTCGGGATAAAGCCGAGTTCTATACGGTCTTGACCGAGCACGGGATCCCCACTCCGCGGACCTGGCTACCCCACCAAATCGCCACCATCCCCGATGGCTGCCCGCTGGTCGTCAAACCGCGCCACGGTCAGGGCTCACAGAACGTGGTGTACTGCCGGACCTGGCAGCAGGCGCTGATCTTGTGCGAATTGGTGCCCGACCCCATCATCCAGGCCCGCGTCGATGGCCGCGAGTTCACGGCGGACTGTCTTGTCGACAACAGCGGGCGCGCATCGGTGATCCTGCGATACCGGCTACTCACCAAGGGCGGACTTTCCATGGTGGCCAGCACATTCCATGATCCAGAAGTTGCCGACCGCGTTGCCGAGACATTGGTTGCCGTCGGAATCGTTGGGTTGTGTTGCGTACAGGGCTTCGTTCGTGACGGCCATGAACAGCGCATCGTTCTTACCGAGGTGAACGCTCGCGCCGCCGGTGGATTCGTGCTCGCCGAAGACGCAGGCGCCGACCTGATCGGACAAACTCTTGCCGGGCTGTGGGGCGGACCGGTCGCGCACGACCGATTGCGGTATCGGCCCGGTGTTTGTTTGACCAAGTATGTCGAAACACTCGCCGTCTCGCGAGACGAGCGCGGATGGTAACTCCGCACCATCGAATTCCACAGTGTTCCAATGTATTACGAGAGAAGTTTGATGTCCGCTTTTGAGAGAAACGCGTCACCCTGGATGCACGGCCCGGAATACGCGGTCGTGGCCGAGGCAATGCGGATCGGTCAGTGGGGCCACAACACCGCTACCGAGGCATTCGAAGCCGAACTCGCCGCTTTCCTCGGAGTTCCTGATGTGGTTGCGGTCAGCTCATGCACCGCCGCGCTGCATATCGGACTGCTCCTAGCCGGTGTCGGTCCAGGAAACGAGGTGATCGTTCCGTCGCAAACGTTCTGTGCCACAGTCCAAGCCATCCTGATGGCAGGAGCACACCCCCGGTTCATCGATATCGACGCCGACACACTGTGCGTGGACAGCGCCGCCGTGCAAGCAGCGATCACACCCAGCACTGGCGCGGTCATACCAGTGCTTTACGGCGGTCGCGCAATCGATCTCACCGAGATCAAACCTGAACTAGATCGAAGAGGAATCGCAGTCGTCGAAGACGCTGCGCATGCGTTCGGATCTCGACTCGGCGACAAGCGGGTCGGCGCGACCGGCATGCTGACCTGCTTCAGCTTCGGCCCGATCAAGAACCTCACGTGCGGCGAAGGCGGAGCACTGATCCCGCGCAGCCCCGCCGAGGCTGACGCGGCCCGCACGTTGCGCCTGCTCGGCGTCACCCAGTCCCAAGCCGCGCGGATCCGAACCACCTCCTACCAGGTAGACGGTGTCGGATGGCGCTATCACCTCTCGGCAGTTCATGCAGCGATCGGTCGGGTCCAGCTCGCACGTTTCGCCGATATCGAAACCGTCCGGCGGCGTCTTTGGCGTGCCTACGCTCGCGAATTGTCGGGCTTGGAGTACGTCGCGTTGGTAGACCTCGATATCGAGCACACTGTCCCGTTCAACTGCGTCGTGCGCGTGGTCGACGAGCGCGACAAGGTGTTCGAGACCTTGCGCGACCGCGGCATCGGGGTCGGGGTGCATTACCCGCCCAACCACACTCAACCAGCGTTCCGGCAGTGGTACCGCCCGCTACCGGTCACCGAGACAACGGCCCGGCAGACCATCAGCCTGCCCTTTCACCCTGCCATGACCGAGCACGACATAACGCACGTCGTATCGGAGCTGCGGACCGCCCTTGCCGACCTCAGGCGCAATTCGGTCCAGTCAGCCCGCCGCTGATAACACAACCCGCGCAAGACGATCCGCAGCATCAGGGCGACCACACGTCCGAGCCTGCTGTGCAACGGCGTTGCGGCGCTGCGGATCAGCGAGCAGCGGCTCGAGGGCGGTGCTCAGGCTCTCGGTGGACACTTCGTCCAGCAACGCCATCGCCGCTCCCTGCTCGGCGAGGACGCGCGCGTTGTGGGCTTGCTCCCCACCAGCGGACGACGCGAGCGGGATCAGTACGGCAGCCTTGCCCAGCGCAGTAACTTCGGCGATCGTGCCCGCTCCGCTGCGGGAGATCACCACATCCGCTAACGCCAGCACATCGGGCAGCTCCGCGCCGACGAACTCGGTGAGCCAGTATCGGTCTGCCACATCAGGATCGAGACCGCTCGCGTACTCTCGCAGCCCCGCGATACCGGACTTCCCACACTGATGAATGACGTTGGCACGCGACAGCAGCCACGGCAACAGCTCCCGTACCACAGCATTGATCTGTACCGCCCCCTGCGCGCCGCCAGTAACGTACACGGTCGGCAACGTTGGGTCGAACCCGTCCAACCCGAGCGAGGCGAGCGCCTTATCTCGTTGGCCCGCAAAAATTTCCGGCCGGACCGGATTGCCCGTGACTACCGTCTGTGTCGACCGCGGGAGCAATTCGACGCTCGACTCCGAACTGACAGCCACCACATCCGCGACTCTCGCCAACAACCGATTGGCCAACCCCACCCGAGTTGTCTGCTCATGAATCACCAACGGCCGACGCCGTAACCACGCGCCCAACCCAACCGGCACAGCGACATAGCCGCCAGTCGCAAGCACCACATCCGGCGCGAATCGACCCACCATCCGCCATGCCTGCGCGACACCGATCGGCACCCGGCACATGTCGGTCAAGTTCGCACGGGAGATCATCTTCAGCAGATTTCGGTCACGGCGGATCTTGCCGGTGGCCACTGCGGCGAATGCGATGTCATTGTCGGCGGCGACCCGCGCTTCGAGGCTGTCTGCCTGCCCGATCCATAAGACCTCGAGCTTTATGTCCTGGGCTGTGAGCTGATCCCGCAGAGTGCGGACTGTCGTCAATGCCGGAAAGGTATGCCCACCTGTGCCACCACCGGCGACCACCAAACGGATAACCGTCCGCCCACCGGTAGGCGGAACTGCGTTCGTCATGCCAGGAAGCCTAGAGATGGTTGATTCCAAGGGGTGGCCGGCCTTGCGGACCCGTCACCTTGTGCGGCCTCCGGTGCTACCCATGGCAGCCCTTCGCCGCCGAGTACGGCCCGTTCCGGTGGCGGAGATTCAGGCCAAGGTTGACGCAACCCATCGGTTGCAATAATATCGCAACCAGTAAGTTGCTACTAATGGAGGTGGTTATGGGATTTCCTGATCGCATCGAGCGGACGATCGAGCTGACACACCCACCGGCGAAGGTGTGGTCGGCGCTGACCACGGCCGAGGGGTTGGGCACGTGGTTCGGCAATGAGGCCGGCATCGAGCTGCGCCCGGGCGGTAAGGCGTGGATGCGCTGGAACGAGGGGGGACACCACGCAGACATGCGGGTGGAGCGGGTAGAGGAACCGCACGTATTCGGGTTCACCTGGCATATCTTCGGGCTGCCTGAGAAGGATCCGCGCCGCACCTATGTGGAGTTCACGCTGGAGCCGGTGGCGGCGGGTACACGACTGACCGTGGTCGAGTCCGGTTTCGCTCAGCTCGCGGAGGACGCCTACAAGACGGCGTTCGAGGGCAACACCCGCGGCTGGCAGAGCGAGCTCGGAGAGCTGGTCGGCTACCTCGATGCGGCCTGACCAGGAAGCGATTGCCGAGCAGGTCTTCGTGGCCTTGGCGGACCCCAGCCGGCGTGCGATCCTCGCCGCGCTGGCGTCCGCCGGGCCCACCACGGCGACCGACCTGGCGGCCCGGCTGCCGATCACCCGGCAGGCGATCGCCAAACACCTGGCGCTGCTGTCCGAGGCCGGTCTGGTGACCGCGGAGCCGGGCGAGCGCCGTCGGGTGCGTTACCGACTATGTTCCGCGCCGATGCAAGTGGCGCAACAATTCCTCGCTGCGATGGCGCGTGACTGGGACAGCCCACTCGACGCGTTGAAGACCATCCTCGACCGGGCCTGATCAACAATCCGAAATCGAAGAGGAGTATCGCTATGAAGACACCGCAGATCGTTTCGCAGAACGAGTGGGAGGCAGCGCGTCTGAAGCTGCTGGTGCAGGAGAAGGAGGTGATGCGGGCCCACGACGCGCTGGCTGCCCAGCGCCGCCGCATGCCCTGGCTGGCCGTCGACAAGCAGTACGTGTTCGAAGGATCAACGGGCCCGGTGAGCCTGCTCGACCTGTTCCAGGGCCGCCGCCAGCTGATCGTCTACCGCGCATTCTTCGAGCCCGGCGTGCTCGGCTGGCCCGATCACGCCTGCCGCGGCTGTTCCATGATGGCCGACCACGTCGGCAATCTCGCGCACCTGAACGCCCGCGACACCACGCTCGTATTCGCCTCGCGCGCACCGCAACCCGAGATCGAGCAGGTGAAGGCCCGGATGGGCTGGTCGGGGATCCCGTGGTACACCATGACCGACGAGTTCGATGTGGACTTCGGCGTCGATGAATGGCACGGCACCAACGCCTTCATCCGCGAGGGCGACCAGGTGTATCGCACGTATTTCATCAACCGCCGTGGCGACGAGTATTTCGGAAACACCTGGAGCTACCTGGACATGACGGCCCTCGGCCGCCAGGAGAACTGGGAGGATTCGCCCGAGGGCTACCCCCAGACACCGACGTACGAGTGGTGGAACTGGAACGACGAGTACGCCGCCACGGTTGACGAGACCGCCTCGGACTGGCTGGGCAAGGTCGCCGGCGCCATCGACAGGGGCGAAGCCGGCCGTCAGCAGCAGGAAGCACCGCACGACTGCTGCGCACACCCGGTGCAGTGATGCACTACCCGTCGATCCCGGCCCGGTCCCGGGTGGGCCGGGCGGGAGCGGCCCTGTCGCTGCTCTCGGCGACCCTGCATGCTGCCTGCGACGGAACCCATTGCACCGCAGTGTGGTTGGTTGTGTTGCCGGCGTTGATGTCGCTGGGCTGCCTGTGGTGCGCCTGGCACCTGTGGACCCGGCCGTCCCCTGGGGCCTGGGCCATGACCGCGGCGATGAGCAGCGCAATGCTGGTGCTGCACTGTGCCGTTCCGATGCCGGGCGCGGTGATGCACTGGGCTTACCTGGCCGCCCTAGCCGACGTGACGCTGTCCGGCGGGATGCTGCTCCGCCCCTGGTTCGGGTTCGGCAGGCTGTCTTCAGGAAGCGGCAGCGACATCACCGGCCCATGCGGCGTTCTTCATCAGGGACACAGGGCGTGCGAAAGCATGGTCGTGACATCGGGCATGGCTTTCGGCGACTTGGTGTAGGCGTAGGTCACCGCCCTGCCATCCGGCGTCGCGCCGGAGATGGTGACGAATCCGGTGATGCCGCCGGTGTGCCCGGAATACTCTGCGCCACAGGGCAAGTGGGTCGAGTCGAGGCCGAGCCCGTAGTTCATATCCGCCTGTCCCATCGGCACACCGGTCCGCATTTCCCGCAGTTCGGCGGCCGGGACCACCTCTCCGGCCAGCAGCGCCTGATAGAAGCGATTCAAATCGTTGCCGGTGGCGACCATCCCGCCCGCACCCCCCGGCACCGACGGTTCGATGCGTGACACATCGGTGACCACACCGTCGATGTCGGCGTACCCCTTGGGATGTGGGCCACGGATATCGAGTTCGCCCGGTCCCGGTAGGTAGGTGTCGTCGAGCGCCAACGGCCGCAGGATGCGCCGATTCAGCTCATCGACATACGGTGCGCCGGTGACCCTTTCGACCAGCATGCACGCAACGAGGTAGTTGGAGTTGCTGTACTCGAACCGCGTCCCCGGCGCGAAATCCGCTGGCTTACTCAGGGTGATCGCGAGTTGCTCCTCTGGAGTCATGATCCGCCCATCCACCGCCGCTTGATACTCATCCACCCGCGGATCATCGGCGAATTCCGGCAGACCACTCTGGTGCCGCAGGATCTGGCGCACCGTGATTACCCGCCCGTCGATCCCCTCCCCACGCAACACCCCAGGTAGATAGGTATCGACCGGCTCATCGAGCCGAATCTTCCCCTCTGCCACCAACTGCAGCACCACCGAACTGACAAACGTCTTACTGATACTGCCGATCCGCACCTGCTGCGGCGGCTCGGCTGGAATCGGCGCGCGGGTTCCGATATCGGCAACACCACTGGTAAGAGTGACCGTCTGCCCATTCTCGGTCAGCGTCGCGATCATCCCGGTGATCCCGTCCTCCACCGCCCGATCGAGATCTGCCTGCACCATCCGAATCCGATCCGCCGAAACCCCCACTGGCGCAGCGGAATCCTCCGCACATCCCCCGAGCAGGGCAACCACACCAACAGCGATACCGACCGTCACAAGGCGCATGCCCCGACGCTAGCGATATCCCCCGCCCTGCACATCGGGGTCGCTCCCTGAGATCTCCCTCGGGAGGCCCCTGGTATCGCCCGGTGATCGTCTGCCGCGTCGATGAGTGGGCCGCCGAGGTCGGGTTGGAGCTCTTCATCCAGACGCCACTTGACCGAACACGCGGGATTCGGTCCAAAGCAGCAACACAGGTTGGCGGCGGTCCCCATGTTGCGGCGCTGGGTGATCAGGTCGGTACTGAGACCACCCACGGGCTCGGGCAATGGCAGGTCTTCCTCTGTCATCCGCAGGAACACCTGTTCGTGGCGGGTGGTCACGTCGTCCAGCCTGATCTGGGTGATGCGGGACGCCGCTGTCATCCGGGTCAGCGCGTGCCGAGCAGCAGGGTTTGGGTGCCGCGTCCGATCGGGCCCTTCTGATCGAACAGGCGGGACTCGGCCAAGCCGATGCCACTGTGTTCGGGGTAGGTGACCGCGTCCAGACACAGCCACTCGCCGACCGGGTCGCGGTGCAGGATCACGGTGAGGTCGGTGTTGATGAAAAAGGATCGGCTCCATGGCAGGACTGAGCTGACTCCGTTGCCGAAGTCAGCGGCGGCGAGGGCCCGCTGCAATGGGCTGAGCGAGGTACCGGCCACGATCGGGTAGCGCAGGCGAATCCAGCACACGGCCGGGCCCGGGGTCTGGAAAGCGCCCGAGACGAAGCGGTATTCGACCCCGGTATGGAAGCCGACCGGTTGAGTGCTCGGGAAGCTGTGCTCCGGGCCGGGCGTCACGGTGTCGGGGCCGGGGTGGATGCCGGTCGGCAGCATCTCGGTCGGCACGTCGAGTTCCGGCTCCACCGGTTGAAGCCGCCAGGCGGTGGCCTTCAGCACTGGTCCCCGGTCGGAACTCAGTGTGGCCTCGATCAATTCGACATCGCGCCCGGGTTGAGCGACTCGCGCCTCGGCTCGGGTGACCCGCGCTGCGGCCCGCAGCGGCGTGATCGGCACCGGCCCGAGGAACTCCACCGTTACTCGTGCGACCCGGCACTGCGGTCGCGGCTCGCACTGCTCGATCACATGCGCCAATAGTGCCGAAGGCGCCCCACCGTGCTGTGCATGCGGCGACCACGGCCCACGGGTGAGTTCGGTGGGATGGAACAGGTCCGGGTCCGAGGAATCGGGCAGGTAGAAGGCATCCATGGTGTTACTCCTTCGGGCCACCGGAAGTACCAGCGGTGCACTGCGCAACTCAGCGTGTCACTTCGCGGCGGTTGATGGTCTTCACGATTGCGTCGCGCACGGCGTCGGCATGCTGGCGGAGTGTGGATACCAGGGCCGCGGCGTCCCTTTCCTCCAGGGCGTGCGCGATCTCGATATGTTCGTTCCGGCGTTGAGTTTCGTGTGCACCAGCGTCCAGCACCAGGTAGTGAGAGATCAGCAGGTGAAGGTTCAGCGACCGATAGGCATCGCAGAGGTAGGGGTTGTTTGCGCCGGCGATGATCCGTCGGTGAAACTCGACATCGTTGTCGATGAATTCGATCCGGCGAGCTAGTTCGTCCGGTGTCTGCTCCTCCTGCGACGGCACGGAGGTCAGGGCGGGGACCAGTGCGAGCGCATCAGCGATCTGTTCGTCGGTGATCCGCTCGGCGATGAGGGGAGCCGCAGCATCCTCATACAGTGAGCGCATCTCGAACATCTGCACGACCCCGGTCGCGGTCAGCCTGGTCACCGACGTGCCACTGCGGCCACGAATATGGAACAACCCTTCGCCGGCGAGCCGGTCGACGGCGGCTTTGACCGGCGCCCGGCCCAGACCGGTCGCAGCCGACAACTGACCGACCGACGTCCGCTCACCGGGTCGAAGCTCCTGGTAGAGGAGCATCGATCGGATCCGGCTGTACGCGGCATCGGTCAGATCTCCGCCAACGCCTGCTGGTTCCGTCACCCGTGCCCCTCTACGCGGCCGTGGCGTTATCGAGAGCTACGCGCATTCCATGTGCGGCTCGGGTGGCCGGAGTCGGGACGCCGTGGGTCTCGCCGAGTTGGATGACATAGCCGGTGAAGGCATCGAGCTCGATCTTTCGTCCGGCCGCGAGGTCCTCGGCCATGGACGAGGAGATGTCCATCCGAGCGGCGGTGTCATCGACGCGGGCCTTGTGATCGGGTGCCAATGGCGCGCCGGCCGCGAGGGCCACAGCCGCGGCTTCGCCGACGAGCATGTCGAACACATCAGCAGTCGCCGGGTGTGACAGCAGCTCACCCAGGCGCTTCTTCGTGATCGCCGTGAGGGGGTTCAGGCCGCAGTTGAGCAGGAATTTCTGCCACTTCGACGCGCCCACATCGGGTTCGACCGCCGCTTTGATGTTGGCGCTGGAGAACAACTCCTGCACTTCGGAACTCACGGCGAGATCGGCGCCGACATACGGGCCGACGATCAGCGACGGCGGTGCTGAACAGCGGATCACACCGGGCCCCAGACGATTCGCGCCGATGTAGAGCACGCCGGAGAGGATATGCGACGGTCCAAGCTTGTCAGCGAGGATCTGCTCGTTCTGCACACCGTTCTGCAGGCACAGCACATGGCCGTCGGGTTTGACCAGAAGCCTGACAGATTCTGTCGCAGCCTCGGTGTCGTAGGACTTCACACAGAACAGGACCAGATCAGCCCGATGATCGACGTCTTCGGCAGCCAGCACATGATCAGGCCGAATGGTTTCTCGCTCGCCGCAGGCGTCTTCCAACACAATGCCGTGCTCGCGGATCTGCCGCAGACTCTCGTCCCGGGCGATCAATGTTACCGGCACGCCGGCCTTGGTCAGCTGTGCGGCGTCGAACTCACGGTCCACAACGCCAGCGGTGAACGCCGCCCATTCACCTGAAGTGAAGACCAGGGCCGGGGCGATGGGGTTCTTGGAATCGCGGACGCCGACCATGCCACCGTCGAGGAATGCGACCTCGACACACCCGCCATTGGACTCGCTGTAGCTGCTCTCGCCAGCGCGCCCCGGAGATGTCAACGGTCACCGTACTTCTCCTTCACCACCTGTTGTGAACCGAACTCGGCAGAGTGGAACGAGCTAGGGGTGAGTGAATTCGCCGTCCACAACGCCAGCAGTGAAGGCAGCCCATTCACCAGGGGTGAAGACCAGCGCCGGGCCAGTCGGATTCTTCGAGTCGCGCACACCAACCGCGTCGCAGTCGAGGAATGCGACCTCCACGCACTGACCATTTGAGGCGCTGTAGCTGCTCTTGAACCAGCGTGCTCCGGACGTGTCAACGGTCACCGTACTTCTCCTTCGCCACCTGTCGCAGCAGGTCTCGCGTGCTCTTCTCATCCAGCGCTATCTGCCGGATAATGTCAGCCATTTCAGTATATCGCTCCACCAGCTCGGGCTTCTCGAGGTAAAGGTCGCTAACCATACCGCCATCGAGGTACACCACTGGCGGTTCGATCGCCTTGCCCTGGCTGTCGACGCCGAAGTCCAGAATCGCGAACGAACTGTGCAAGATTCCGCGCGTGAATCCCGCTGAATGCGGATGTATTCGAAGGTTGACATTGTCGAGCGTGCTGACCTCGGCGAGTTGGCGAAGCTGCGCCGCCATCACCCGTGGACCTCCGACAACCCGATGCAAAGCGGATTCATCGAGAAGTATCTCCAACGCCAACGGCTTGGTTTTCCGGGTGACTACCACTTGGCGGCGCAGCCGCACCTCCACCCGGCGCTCGATCTCATCGCGGGTCCCGTCATACAGAAACGCACCGATCAGCGCGCGTGCGTAGTCGGCGGTTTGAAGTAGACCAGGGATCTGAACTTCATAGGACGTGAGATGCCGCGCCGACCGCTCCAAGCCGACGTAGATGTTGAACGCATCCGAGAACATCCCGCCGAGAGACGTAATACCGTCCTCACCCTTGGCAGTAGCGGCACGGAAGGCAAGGTCAACGGCCTGTTTGGTCTCGCCGTCATCCACCTCGTACAGCGAACATAACTCGCGCACGTCCTGACGCCGCGGTTTGACGGTGCGGCCAGTCTCGAGGCGCTGTAAGCCGTTGTAGCTCAGTTGAACTGCCTTGGCGGCATCTTGGATTGCGAAGCCCTGCCCCTCACGCTTCTCGCGGAGGAAACGGCCAAGCTGGCGACGCAGCAGCGTCGGTGACTCCTCAGGCATGTCATTGCTCCCCACAGTGAATGCTGTTTCGCTCGAATTCCGAACACTGTTTTACAGCACATTCGCCCAGCGTCTTGGGGCTTTCGACGGGTTCATCTGAACATTCGGATTTCACTCGTGCGGCTACCTGCCCGGTGGTCTGCTGAACTTGCGCTCGGAGAGGACTTTTCCCACATCAGGAGTTGTTTTCAGGGCCCCGGGCGCACATCTATCCGTTGAGGTCCGGGAGGTCGGCAGATGCCGAAGAGACAACTGCCACAGCGAGATCCGTTCGTCGGTCCGCCAGCCAGCTACTGCGGCCCGCCAGCCGATGTGGTCGAGTGGGTCGCGGACGCGGTTCGCGAGTGGGCAGATCAGTCGGTACTCACCGAGTCGTCCCGGTGCCGGGGTGTCGAGTCCCCCGGGATCGGGCGTACCAACGGCGAGGTTTCGTGATGCGTCGAGATGCCTTGCGCACCACGCGAACCCAGGACGGCAGCAAGGTCGCGGTGTGGCAGCTGATCGGAAGTTCCGTGCGTATCCTGCGCCTGCAACTCCCCCGTCGGTCTTTCACCGCCTACCGACTCCCGTCGCGCACGCTGCTTCCCGGAGCCCAACCCGGCACGATTGTGTTCGACACATACCCGGACTTGGCCGACGCCCGCGAGCTGCTCCCCCGGCACGAGGACCTGTGGAACATCCTGCGCGATGACTACTGGACCGCCCTGCTCAACCCAGCAGATCACCCAGACCCGTTGGAGCCGTGACTCATATGTCTCGACTTCCGCCGAACGAAATCTGCCCGTCCGTCAGTGCACTGCTCGTTGACTTCCACCGAGACACTTGGTTCAAGCTCGAACTCGCCCCGTCGGACAGCCGCCCGCTGTGTGAACTCGCGGACGGTTCACTGTGTGAGGTCGGCGAAGACGGATGGCTCACGGAGTGCGCGGCTCCGGACAGCCGCTACGATTCGATGCTTGCGTGTGGAGCACACTCCAACTTCTAGAGTTCGGGAAGCGGGCCCGGATGATCGTTGATACCCCGCGCACCCGGCCAGAGGGGGCGGGGCCGCACCGGCCGGCAGGGGGGATGTCCGTGCCGGCGCGCCCCACCAATTCAGTTGGCCTCGGGCCGCATCGCGGTAATGAGTGAATTGGGACGCATGTCCAGCCAGTGGTCCTCGACGTACTGCAGGCAGGAGTGGCGCGTGGCCGCGCCGTAGGCGATGGTCCAGCCGCCGGGGACGGCGGCGAAGATCGGCCACAGCGAGTGCTGGCCCTCGGCATTGATCAGGACGTAGAACTGGGCGTCATCGTCGTCGAAGGGGTTGGTCATCTGGTCGGCCTTCCTGGTGGGAGGGTTCAGGCCCGGTCGGCGTGTGCCAAGACGTTGGTCAGGACGTGGCCGATGCGGGCGAGGGCGGATTCGGAGGTCATGCGCCAGTGCGTGGCCTGGACGGCGTGGTTGTGCACGATGCCGTCGACGACGTCGGACCAGCTGGCCGCGCCGGTGGCCCCGGTGGGGTCGTCGAGCGCGGCGGTGAAGTAGACGAGGTTGCCTTTATAGGGCCGTGGCCGGTAGCGGGTGATGAGCTCCAAGGAATGCGTACCCGCGTCGAGGAGACGGCCGAGGCGGTCGAATCCGAAGGAGGCGAACGGTTCCGGGAGTTCGGCGATGCGACGGGCGAGTTGGGTGCGATCGAGTTCGGTATCGGCGTCGTCGGCTCGTTCGCCGAGTAGCCCGCCGAGCAGATCGGCCAGCGGAACCGTCGCCGTCTCGTCCACCGTAATGTGCAGCGGGCTGTCCATCATGGCCAGCAGCGCGACATGGTGGCCCTGGCCCTGCAATTGGTTCGCGACGGCGTGCGCGAGCACACCGCCCAGTGACCAGCCGAGCAGATGGTAGGGGCCCTCCGGCTGGACCGCGCTGATCTCGCGGACGTAGTGCGCGGCCCAGTCCTCGATGGAATCCGGCAGTGCCGCAGCGGAATTCAGCACCGGGGACTGGATGCCGTAGATGCCGCGCTGCGGATCGATATGTGCGGCAAGACCGGCGAACGACCAGGCCACGCCGCCGACCGGGTGGATGCAGAACAGCGGTTCCCGAGAACCCCCGGGACGCAGTGGCAGTAGCACATCGAAGGCGGCCTGAGCGTCGACGCGACCGCGGCCGCAGCGGTGCGATTCCAACTGCGTGATCAGGTCGGCGGGCGTCGGCGCGGCGAACAGCCAGACCACCGGGATGTGTTCGGCGAGTGCGGCACTCAGCTGAGTTGCCAGTCGAGTGGCCAGGAGCGAATTGCCGCCGCATTCGAAGAAGTTGTCGTCCATGCCGATTCGCTCGACCGCCAGTACTTCCGCGAAGACTGTGCAGACCAGCAGCTCCAACTCGGTTTCCGGAACCCGGAATGCTCGGGTACCCAACTCGGGCTCGGGTAGTGCGGTCCGGTCGACCTTGCCGTTGGCGTTGAGCGGCAGGGCGGACAGTTGGATCAGCACCGGCGGAACCATGTAGCTGGGCAGGGTTTCGGTCAGCGCGGAGCGCAGCGCATTCGGATCGATCGGCTCGGCGGCGGTGAAATACCCGACCAGCAGGTCACCGCGATGGGTACCGACGACGGCGTCGACCACCATCGGACGCGAGCGCAGGGCATGCTCGATTTCGGCGAGCTCGATGCGGTAGCCGCGTACCTTCACCTGGAAGTCACGGCGCTCCACGTACTCGAGATTGCCGTCGGCGCCCCAGCGGACCATATCGCCGGTGCGATACAGCCGGGTGCCCGGTGCGCCGAACAGGTTGGCCACGAACCGTTCCGCGCTCAGGTCGGGCCGGCCGTGGTAGCCGCGGGCCAGCTGCGCGCCGCCCAGGTACAGCTCACCGGTCACGCCCGTCGGCACCGGATGCAGCCGGTCGTCGAGCACGTAGACCTGATTTCCGGATTCCGGTGTGCCGATAGGAACCACCGTCTGCCGGGTACCGGCGCCGGTGCGGAATCGGGTCACCGAGACCGCCGCCTCGGTGGGGCCGTACAGGTTATCGATGCGGGCGGCGGTGCGTGCGCCGATTCGGTCTACGGTCGCGGCGGGCAGTGCCTCGCCGATGACGAGCAGTCGCCGCAGCGATATCGGCAGTCGCTGATCACCGCGGATCTCGGCCATCATGGCCAGCAGCGATGGCACCAGCGTCACGGTGGTGACCGAGGCGCCCCGGATCAGATCGAGCACGCTGGCCGGATCACGCTGTGCGCCTTGCGGTGCCAGCACCACGCGGGCACCGGTGCGCAACGCCCACCAGAACTCCCAGACGGATAGATCGAAGGCCGCCGAGGTCATCAATAGGGTGGCGTCGTCGGTGTCGAGCGCGTATTCCGATTGCAGCCAATCCAATTGGTGTGCGATGGCAGCATGCGGGACGGCGACGCCCTTCGGAGTTCCGGTTGATCCCGAGGTGAAGATGACATAAGCGGTATGCGCGGGAGTCAGCGTGGTCCGCCGCTCCGCCGCACGTATCGGACTGCCGTCGAGAACCCCGGCGGCAATCGAGATATCCAGCACCACATCGTGATCCGCTACTGACTCGGGCAGCATGGGCCGCTCGGCCGAGGTCAGCACCAGCGCGGGTTCGGCGGCGGCGAGTACGTTCGTGGTGCGGTCGAGCGGGTGGTCCGGATCGAGCGGGACATACGCACCGCCCGCCGCCACCACCGCGTACATCGCGACCAGCAGTTCGACGCTGCGTGGAATCGCCAGGGCCACCAGTGATTCCGGGCCGATGCCGCGGCCGATGAGCGCGCGGGCGAGCCGGTTCACCCGCGTGGCGAACTGGCCGTAGGTGACCGTTACGGCGTCATCGACGATTGCCACCGCATCGGGCGTCTCGGCGACCTGTGCCTCGAAAGCGGCGATGAGGGTGGCCGGAGTGGATTCGTATTCGGTCCGGTTCCAGGACACCAGCATTCGGTCGCGTTCGGCGGTGTCCAGCAGCGCCAGATCCCCGACCGGCACCCGCGGTTCGGCGCAGACGGCGGTCAGCAGGCGTTGCAGTCGTCCGGCGAAACCGGCGACCGTGGCTTCGTCGAACAGCGCGGTCGCGTAGGTGATCGATGCGGCCATACCCGCCGCATGTCCATCCTGGTCATACCTATCGGTGACGACCAGGTGCAGGTCGAATTGCGATACCTCGGAGTCGAAATCGGCTGCCGTGGCGGTCAATCCGTCCAGCGCGAAGTCCGCCTCGGCCTGGTTGTGAAAGGAGAAGCCGACCTGGAACAGTGGATGCCGCGCGGTCGACCGCTCCGGATTCAGCACCTCCACCAGCCGTTCGAACGGTACGTCGGCATGGGAGAAGGCGGCGACATCCGCGGTGCGGACCCGATCCAGGAGTTCGGTGAACCCGGTGGCCGTATCGACTCGGGTGCGCAGCACCAGGGTATTGACGAACATGCCGACCACATCGTCGAGTTCGGCCGCGCCACGGCCCGCGACCGGGGTTCCGACGGCGATATCCGCAGTGCCGGACAGGCGAGCCAGCAGCACGGCGAAGGCGGCGTGCACGACCATGAACAGTGTCGCTCCGGAGTTCCGGCCCAAATCCGCCAGCCGCGCCTGTAGGTCGGCGTCGATAGTGAAATCGATATGGCGGCCGCGGGTGGCGACGATGGCGGGTCGGGGGCGGTCGGCCGGGAGGGTGAGTTGTGCGGGTAGTCCGGTGAGAGTTTCGGTCCAGAACCGGAGTTGCCGGGAGATCAGCGAATCCGGGTCGTCTTCGCTGCCGAGCAGATCGCGTTGCCAGCGGCTGTAATCCGCGTATTGCACCGGCAGTGGGGACCATTGCGGCGCCAAACCGTGCTTACGTGCCGCGTAGGCGGTCATCACGTCACGCGCCAGCGGGACCAATGACGAGCCGTCCGCGGCGATGTGGTGCACAACCACGACCAGCACATGATCGCCGAGGGCCGCCGGGCCGGCCACGGGTCGGAACAGCCTGGCGCGCAAGGGAACCGAGTCGGTGACATCGAATCCGCCGCCGACGAAGTCAGCGACCGCCGAGGTCAGATCATCGATGGGCACCGGAATGGGTGCCAGCACCGGCGCTCCCGCCTCCGCCATCGGCAAAACCACCTGTACCGGGCCGGTTTCGCGCTGCGGATATACCGTGCGCAGCACTTCGTGACGTTCGACCACATCGGTGATGGCCGCATTGAGTGCCGGAATATCGAGATCGCCGGTGAGCCGCACCGCCAGCGGAATGTTGTAGGCGGTGGACTGGCGGTCGAGACGGTTGAGGAACCACATGCGCTGCTGGGCCAGCGAGAGCGGGACCGGGTCGGTGCCGGTGCGCCGGGTCAGTCGCGGACGTGCGCGCATTGGCTCGGCGGTATCGAGGGCCGCCGCCAAGGCCGATACCGTCGAGTTCTCGAAGACGAGTCGCACACCGACCGAAGCGTCGAATCGAGCGCTCAGGCGCGCAGCCAATTGTGTTGCGGTCAACGAGTTTCCACCGACCGCAAAGAAATCGTCATCGAGGCCGACCGCCGTAAGGCCCGATACCTCGAGGCCCAGCACCTCGGCGAAGACTTCGGCCACGATCCGCTCGGCGGCGGTCTCCGGAGCGCGGAAGATCGCGGTGCGGAACTCGGGTGCGGGCAGTGCCTTGCGATCCAGCTTGCCGACCGGCGTCAGCGGGATCTCGTCGAGGACCATGATGGCGGCGGGCACCATATAGGACGCCAGTGAGCGCGCGGCGAAGGCGGTGAGCTCCGCGGTATCGATCGCCCGGTCCGCTACCACATACGTGACCAGCGAAACGGTTCCCGTGGCATCGGTATGCCCGATGGTCACGGCGAATTCGACGCTCTCGTGGGCCGCGAGCACCGCATCGATCTCGCCGAGTTCGATGCGCAGACCGCGCACCTTCACCTGATGGTCGGCGCGTCCGACGTACTGGATGGCGCCGGATGCGGTCCAGCGCACCAGATCACCGGTCCGGTACAGACGTCCGCCCGCGGGACCATAGGGATCGGCGATGAAACGATCCGCGGTAAGTGCCGGCCGTGCGTGATATCCGCGAGCCAGACCCGGCCCACGCAGGTACAGTTCGCCGGTCACCCCATCCGGGACGGGTTGCAATCGCGTATCGAGCACCACCGCGGACATGCCGTGAATGGTGGTGCCCATATCGAATTCGCCGGGCCGCAGCGGTGCGCTGATAGTGGTGATGATCGTTGTCTCGGTCGGGCCGTAGGCGTTGTAGAAGCCACGTCCGGTTCCCCAGCGCCGCACCACATCCGGACCGTAGGACTCGCCGCCGACAGCCAGGTGGGTGAGTTCGGGTAGTTCGTTCGGATCCAGTGTTTGCAGCACGGCCGGGGTGATGAAGGCATGCGTCACCCGTTGATCCCGGATAAGCGCCGTCAATTCGGCGCCACCGTAGCTACCGGCAGGTGCGATTACCAGTGCGGCACCGGCGGACAGGGCGAGCAGGAACTCGAGCATCGAGGCGTCGAAGCTCGGTGATGCCACATGCAGGACACGGGATGTCGCGGTGACCTGATAGCGATCCCGCTGTGCCCGCGCGACGCCAGCGAGTCCGCCGTGGGTGGCCACCACGCCCTTCGGAGTGCCGGTCGAACCCGAGGTGTAGATCATCCAGGCGGGATTGGCCACGCATACCGGACGCGTCAGCTCGCCGGGAGTCAGGGGTGCCGCGCTCGAATGCCGCATACGGGCCGTCGTGGTCGGTGCGTCGAGTACCAGCCATTCGGCGGTGCTGGGCAGCGCGGGGCGGCATGTGGTCAGCGTGAGGCCCACCGCGGCACCGGAATCCGACAGCATGTGTGCGATTCGATCCGCCGGGTAGGTCGGGTCGACGGGGACGAAGGCCGCACCGGTCTTGGCCACCGCCCAGACCGCGAGCACGGATTCCGCCGAACGCGGGATGGCCACGGCGACGAAATCCTCGGCACCGATACCGTGGCCGATGAGCATTCTCGCCAGACGGGACGACTGTTCGTCCAGTGCGCGATAGGTCAACTGGCCGTCATCCGAAATCAGCGCTGGTGCATCGGGATTCAGCACAACCGCGGCGGCCATCAGCTCAGCGAGGGTCTGCGGCGGCACCGGTTCACCGCCCCGCCTGCCGAGCAGTTCGGTGCGTTCGGCCGGAGACAGCAGTTCGATCGCGCCGATCGGCGCGGACGGCTCCGCCGTGAGTCTGCCGAGGACGCGGCCGAATCGCCGAAGCAGCCCGGCGGCGGTCGACTCATCGAAGAGGTCCGTCGCGTAGTCGAGTTCGACGGCGAAGTGCCCATTGGCATCGAGTTCGGTCGCGACGGTGAACTGGAGATCGAATCGCGCGACCGGTTCATCGAATTCGACAGGCGTCAGCTCCAGGCCCGGCAGCCTGAATTCCGCCGCACCGGTATTCAGATAGCTCAGCGCGACGGTGAACAGTGGATGCTTGGACTGCGAGCGCTCGATGCCGAGTTCATCGACGACGCGTTCGAATGGGACGGTCGCATGCGCGTATGCGGCCAGATCCGTTGCTCTTGTCTCGTTGAGCAGATCGGCGAACGAGCGGGCCGGATCCGGATATGTGCGCAGCACCAGCGTGTTCACGAACATGCCGACCAGGTCGTCCAATGCCGCCGCGCCGCGGCCCGCGACCGGGGTTCCGATCGCGATATCACCGGAACCCGACAGCCGGGACAGCATAATGGCGAGTGCGGCGTGCACCACCATGAAGGGCGTCGCATTGTGCCGCGCGGCAAGTTCCTGGATGCGGGCCCCGACACCACCGCCGACGCGGGCGCGCACCGCGGCGCCGCGCTTGGACGCGATGGCCGGGCGTGGCCGATCGGTCGGCAATGCCAGCTCTTGCGGCAGATCGTGTAGAGCTTCGGTCCAGTAGGTGAGTTGTTCGGCCGCGACCGAATCCAGCTCCGCCGTCTGCCAGAGCGCGTAATCGGCGTACTGTGCGGCGAGTTCCGGCCAGACCGGGGCGCCGCCGACGACTCGGGACAGATAGGCCGACAACAGGTCTCGCAACAGCGGGCCCATCGAATAGCCGTCCGCCGCAATGTGGTGCAACACCGCGACGAGCACATGGCTGGTCGCGTGCTCGCGCAGCAGTATCGCGCGCACCGGCACCCCGGCGGTGATATCGAAACCAGCGCCGAGGAATTCGGCGATGCGATCGGCCACCGGCCCCGCCAGTGTCTCGATCGTGAGCGACACCGGAGCGGGTTCGGCGGGCAGGATCACCTGGTATCCGATGCCATTCGTATCGGCCGGATACACCGTGCGCAGCGCCTCGTGCCGGGCGATCACATCCGTGAACGCGGCACCCAGCGCGGCCTCGTCCAGCTCGCCGCGGAGGTGCACCGCGACCGGGATATTGTGCGCGGCCGAGTCCGGATCGAGCCGGTTGAGGAACCACATGCCGCGCTGCACCGGTGCCAGCGGTATGCACTCGGGGCGTGGCCCGGCGATCAGTGGTACGACCTGGTCAGCTGCGTCCGCTCGGGCGGTTAAGCGGGCCGCGAGCGCGTGCACGGTGGGTGCCTCGAACAGCAACCGTACCGGCAGGCGACCGAGCCGCTCGCCGAGCCGGGCCAGGACCCGGGTGGCGATCAGTGAGTTGCCACCCAGGTCGAAGAAGTTGTCGTCGGCACCGATCGGCGACCGTGCCAGTACGGCCTCGAAGGCCGCGGCCACCAGCCGTTCGGCCGGGGTGATCGGCGCACGATAGGCCAGGCCGTCGAATACCGGCTCCGGCAATGCCTTTCGGTCCAATTTGCCGGATGTGTTGAGCGGGAATGATGCCAGCACGGTGATCGCCGATGGCACCATGTACGACGGCAACGCACCCACCGCGGCCGCCGAAACGGCCGCGCGGAGGTCGCTTTCGTCCTGTGCATCGCTCACCACATAGCCGACGAGCTGGTCGCCGGTAGGCGTGACGACCACACGGGCGGCGGCCTGCGAAACACCGGGCACGGCCGCGAGCACCGCCTCGATCTCGCCGAGTTCGATGCGCTGGCCACGGAACTTGACCTGGAAGTCGGTGCGGCCCAGATACACCAGTTCGGGAGTGACGCCACTGGTGTCCCAGCGCACCAGATCTCCGGTGCGGTACATGCGCTCACCGGCAGGTCCGAATGGACTGGCGACGAAGCGATCCGCCGTCAGATCGGGCCTGCCGTGGTAGCCGCGGGCGAGTTGGGTGCCCGCGAGATACAACTCCCCCGTGACCCCGGGCAATGTCGGTCGCAGCCGGGAATCCAGCACGTATACGCGGCTGTTCCATTCCGGATTGCCGATCGGCATGATGGTGCGGTCGATTTCCCCCGTGACATCGCGGTAGGTGATGCTCACCGCGGCCTCGGTCGGGCCGTAGAGGTTGTGCAGGCGCGCGGAACTCACCGCACCGAAGGCACGGACGGTTTCGGCGGGCAGTGCCTCGCCGATCGCGAATGCCGTGCGCAATGTATCGAGATCGGTACGTGCTCCGGTGGTTTCGACATGTCCCGCGAAGGCACTCAACATCGACGGCACGAAATCGGTGATAGTGACGCCGAATTCGCTGATTGCCGCCGCAAGGTAGCTCGGATCGCGATGGCCGACCGGCGCGGCCAGCACCAGCTTCGCACCGATGCGCAGCGGCAGGAAGTAACCCCACAGCGAGACATCGAAGGTGGTCGCCGTCTTCTGCAGGTACACGTCTTCGGCGGTCAGCCGGTACTGCGACTGCATCCAGGTCATCTGGTTGACGATCGCTGCGTGGGAAACGCTGACACCCTTGGGTTTTCCGGTCGAACCCGACGTGAAGATCACGTAGGCCGGGTTCTGCGGGTGGATCGGTGCGCTGCGCTCATCGACCGCGATCGGGTCGCCGGCATAGCCGTCGAGCGCGACGCTATCGACACACACTGTCGCACCGGCATATCCGTAGCCCTGCCGATCACGCTCGGTGGTGAGCAGTGCGATAGGTGCGGCGGTGTCGATGATGTGGGCGATGCGCTGTGCCGGATGGTCCGGGTCGATCGGAACATAAGCACCGCCCGCCTTGAGCACCGCGTATATCGCGACCACCAGGTCGGTGGAACGCCGAATCGCCAATGCCACCAGCGACTCCGGGCCGACACCGGTTGCAATCAGATAGCGGGCGAGCTGGTTGGTGCTGCGGTCCAATTCGCCGTAGGTCATGGCGGTCCCGTCGGCCGTGCAGACCACGGCGATATCGTCCGGTGTCGCGGCGGCCTGTTGCTCGAATTCGTCGAACAGCATTTCCGCGACGAACGCCGTGTGCGCGGAATCGTTCCATGCGGTCACCACGCGTTCCAGCTCATCGGTCCGGAACAGATCGATATCGCCGACCACCCGTTCCGGATCGTCGATCACCGCACCGAGCAGCCGGATGAGGCGTACGCCGAAGGTCGTGACGGTCGATTCGTCGAAGAGGTCGGTGGCATAGGTGAGGCGCACCGCGTCCTCGGCGACGGTCAGTTGTAGATCGAATCGTGTTGTCTCGTAATCGATCTCGTGCTCGGCAACCGTCACGCCCGCCAGCTCCACCGATACGGGTGCGAGATTCTGGAAGAACAGCGCGATCTGGAACAGCGGGTGCCGCGCCTCGGAGCGCGGCGGATCCAATACCTCCACCAGCCGCTCGAACGGCACATCGGCATTGGCGAAGGCATCCAGGTCGCCATCGCGGACGCGACGCAGGACGGCGGCGAAGGAGTCCGAACCCGCCACCTCGGTGCGCAGCACCAGGGTGTTGACGAACATGCCGACGAGTGCGTCGAGCGCGGCGGCACCGCGGCCCGCGATCGGCGCGCCGATGGCAATGTCAGCCAGGCCCGACAAGCGTGCGAGCAGGGTGGCCAGCGCCGCATGGACAACCATGAACGGGCTGACGTCGTATCGGGCGGCAATGGCGGCTATGCCGGCGCGGATCGTGGCATCGAGCCCGATAGTGGTGCTCGCGGCGGCATGGCTGGCAGTGGCGGGGCGTGGCCGATCCGCAGGCAGATCGAGCTGAGCGGGCAACCCAGCGAGTGCCTGGGTCCAATACCGCAACTGCTGTGCGGCCACCGATTCCGGATCGTCCTCGGCTCCGAGGATCTCGCGTTGCCAGAGCGCATAGTCCGCGTACTGCACCTGGAGTTCCGTCCACACCGGTGCGGTTCCTGCGGCGCGTGCCGCATACGCGGTGGCGATATCGCGGGCCAGTGGGGCCATGGAAAAGCCATCCGCCGCAATGTGATGCACCACGAGGGCGAGCAGGTATTCACGATCCGACAGGGTGGCCAGGCCGACGCGTAGCGGTACCTCGGTTGTCACGTCGAAAGGTGTGGCAACCAGGTCCAGCAATGCCGCTGCGATATTCGCCGAATCCAGCTCGACAATGCCGGGCACGTGCGTGCGGTCCAGAATCCGTTGATATCCGGTGCCATCGACATCCGGGTATACGGTGCGCAGGGTTTCCTGCCTGGCGACCACGTCGGCCAGCGCGACAGCGAGCGCATCGGTGTCGATAGCTCCGGTGAGCCGGAGCGCGACCGGAATATTGCTCACGGTTTCGCCGGGGTCGAAGCGGTTGAGGAACCACATTCGTTGCTGTGCTGGTGAGAGCGGAATCAGGTCGGGACGTCGGCGCGGAGTGAGCTGCGGGCGATTGCCGGTGCCGATGAGCCGGGCGGCGCGGGTGGCAAGTCCGGCAACGGTGGATGCCTCGAACACCAGCCGCACGGGGACCTCGGCAGCCACAGCCGCACCGAGCCGAGCGGCCAACTGGGTGGCGATCAGGGAATTGCCGCCGAGTGCGAAGAAGTTGTCCTCGGCACCGATTCGGTCGATGCCGAGCAGTTCGCTCATGATGTCGGCAACGATCTGCTCGGTCTCGTTCGCGGGGGCACGGTAGCCCGCGGTCTCGAACACGGGGGCGGGCAGCGCGGTGCGGTCGAGCTTGCCGGAGGTATTGAGCGGGAGGACAGCCAGTACGACGAAGGCCGCCGGCACCATATAAGCAGGCAGTGCGGCGTCCAGTTCCGCGCGAATGTCGTCGATATCGACCGCGGAATCGGCCACCACGTACGCCACCAGCTGATCGCCGAGTCGCTCATCGCCGCGCACCACGGCGACGGCCTGATCGACGCTGTCCAGTGCGGTCAACGCGGATTCGATCTCACCGAGTTCGATCCGCAACCCGCGCAGCTTCACCTGGAAGTCGGTGCGGCCCAGGTACTCCAGCTCACCGTCGGCATGCCACCGGACGAGATCACCGGTTCGATACATCCGCTCCCCCACGCCACCATGGGGATTCGCGACGAAACGCGCCGCGGTCAGCTCCGGCCGGGCCACATAGCCGAGCGCCAATTGCGCGCCGGCCAGGTACAACTCACCCGGTACACCCACCGGCACCGGACGCATCCGGGCATCCAGCACCAGCAATCGGGTATTGAATACCGGCTTGCCGATCGGCACCGAGGCCACATCGGCATCGGTGACCTCATGACAGGTGACATCGATCGCGGCCTCGGTCGGTCCGTACAGATTGTGCACGCGGGCACCGGTCAGCTCGCGCGCCCGCTGAGCGACGAGTGCGGGCAGCGCCTCACCGGAGGCGAACAAAGCGCGCAGCGTGCCACATTCGCGCGCGTGCGGTTCGGCAAGGAACACCGCGAGCATCGAGGGCACGAAATGCGCGACGGTAATACCTTCATCGATGATCAACCGTGCCAGATAGGCCGGATCCCGATGACCGTCCGGCAGTGCGATGACCAGCCGCGCGCCGATCTGCAACGGCCAGAAGAACTCCCACACCGAGACATCGAAGGTCGCCGGGGTCTTCTGCAATACCGCATCCTCGGCGTGCAGCCCGTACTCGGACTGCATCCACACCAGCCGGTTGACGATCGCGGCATGCGAGACCGCGACGCCCTTCGGACGGCCGGTCGAACCGGACGTGAAGATGACATACGCGGTGTGGCCCGGCAACAGCACGCCGAGCCGATCCATGGTGGTCAGCGGCGCGGGTGAATATCTCCTCAGATCGAGGTGATCGATCCGAACCTGTTGTACCGCAACCATTTCGAGATCAGTTCCGGACGTCAGCACCCACACCGGCCGCGCTGTCTCGAGCACATACTCGATCCGCTCGGCCGGATGGTCGGGATCGAGCGGCAGGTAGGCACCACCGGCAACAGTGACCGCGTACATGCCGACCACCAAGTCGAGCGAGCGCCGCATGCCGAGCGCGACCACCGAATCCGGCCCGACACCATGCCCGACCAGCCAGCGCGCCAGGCGATGGACCCGGTTGGCGAACTCGGCATAGGTCAGCGTCGCGTAACGGCTGGATGAAGGGTGGTGGCCGGGCGACGGGTCGGCCGGACTCCGAACCTCGAATGTCACCACGGTCGCGTTGGGCGTACGCAGCACCTGTTCCTCGAACAGCGAAACCAGCGTCTGCGTGCTGTCCACCGAGCACGCGGTGTCGTTCCACCGATTGAGCAGGGACAGCTCGTTGCGATCCAGCAACTCGATATCACCGACACGTACGGCGGGATCGGCCACGACGGCCTCGAGCAGGCGCACGAACCGGGCCGCGAACGATTCGACAGTCGCCCGGTCGAACAAATCCGTCGCATAGCGCATGACCGCACGCAGCGCGGTACCATCGCCCGCCGCGTATTCGGCGAGTTCCAGCGCGAGATCGAACTGTGCGACCTGGTTGTCGATCGGATATGCGGCGACCTCGAGCCCGGGTAGGCGCAGCACCGTATCGTCGCGGTGCTCGAAGGTGAGCAATGTCTGCACGATCGGCGAATGCGCCTGGGCACGAACCGGATTCAGTTCGTCGACCAGTCGCTCGAACGGCAGATCGGCATGTGCGAAGGCCCGTACGTCGGTGGCACGCACCCGCCCGAGCAGTTCGGCGAAGGTCGCCTCGGCCGCCACCTCGGTGCGCAGCACCAGGGTATTGACGAACATGCCGACCAGATCGTCCAGCGCCGCCTCGGCCCGACCGGCGACGGGGGTGCCGATCGCGATATCGTCCACGCGGGCCAGGCGGGCCAACAGTGCCGCGTAGGCGGCGTGCACCACCATGAACGACGACACCCCGCATTTACCTGCCAGCTCCGCGATCGCGGCGGTCAGCTCCGCGGTAACCGCGAACTCGACCGTGGCACCACGACCGGACGCCACGGCGGGGCGCGGCCGATCGGCGGGCAATTCCAGCACCGGCGCGAGTCCGTCGAGTTCGGTGCGCCAATGCGCGATCTGGCGGGCCAGTACGGCATCCGGATCGTCGGCCGAGCCGAGCACCTCGTGCTGCCACAGTGTGAAGTCCGCGTACTGGACCGGCAGTGGCTGCCACTGCGGTGGTGCGCCTGCGGTGCGCGCGCTGTACGCCACCATCAGATCCCGCGCCAGCGGGGCGGTCGAGACACCGTCGGCGGCGATGTGGTGCACCACAAAGACGAGCACATGATTGTCGGAAGAAACCCGGAACAGCATGGCACGCACCGGTATCCGGGTGCGCAGATCGAACCCGATTCCAGCGATGCCGACAACCGCTGCGGCGAGGTCGGATTCGGCGATATCGACCCGCCGCAGCTCCAGTTCGGTCGCTTCGGTCAACACCACCTGCACGGGACCGATCTCGTCCGCGGGAAATACTGTGCGCAGCGATTCGTGCCGCGCGACGACATCACCCAAGGCGGCACGCAGGGCCGCTTCGTCCAACGCACCCGTCAGACGGATGGTGATCGGAATGTTGTAGACGGCGGATTCCGGATCGAGCCGGTTCAGCAACCACATCCGGGTTTGCGCCAGCGACAACGGAATACGCTCCGGACGATCCCGTGCCACCAGGGCGGGGCGCGTGGTATCGGCGCGAGTCACCCGCAGTGCCAATTCGGCGACGGTCGGTGCTTCGAAGATCTCGCGCACGGTCAGCGCGCTACCGAAGGCGGCGTTCGCCCGTGCGACAAGGCGCATGGCCACGAGCGAATTACCGCCGCGCGCGAAGAAATCGTCATCCGCGCCGATCCGCACGCCGCCGATCAGATCCGCCATCAATACGGCGAGTACCGATTCGGTGCCTTCCAGCGGTGCGCGGTATCCCGCAGCGGTTCCGGCAACCTCTACTACCGGCAGCGCGGCGCGATCGAGTTTGCCGACCACGGTGAGTGGCATCTCGTCGAGCACGACCAGCTGCGCGGGCACCATGTACCCGGGCAGCTGCGTACGCACCTGCGCGAGCACCGCGTCCGCGGACAGTTCCGCCCCACTGATATAGCCGACCAGGCAGTCCTGGCCGGAGGTGTCGCGCGTCGATATCACCGCGGCATTCGTCACGCCCGCCACGGCAACCAGCGCCGACTCGATTTCCCCGAGTTCGATCCGCTGAC
This sequence comes from Nocardia sp. NPDC049707, assembly GCF_040674855.1. NCBI lineage: Bacteria > Bacillati > Actinomycetota > Actinomycetes > Mycobacteriales > Nocardiaceae > Nocardia > Nocardia sp. NPDC049707. The sequence continues at coordinate 28,983 of NZ_JBFANN010000015.1, forward strand.
CGCGCAATTTGATCTGGAAATCATTGCGGCCCAGGTAGATCAGATCGCCGCCGCGATTCCAGCGCACCAGATCGCCGGTGCGGTACATCAACCTGCCCGGCACACCGAATGGATCGGCCACGAAACGCTCAGCGGTCAATCCGGGGCGCCCGTGGTAACCGCGGGCCAGTTGGTCGCCCGCGAGATACAGCTCACCCGTGACACCGATCGGAACCGGCCGCAACCGTGCGTCCAGCACATAGGCGCGGGTGTTCCAGCACGGACGTCCGATGGCGACATCCCGGCCGGATTCGGCGTCGGCATCGGTGAATTCGTGATAAATCGCCGAGATCGCCGCCTCGGTCGGGCCGTACGCATTGTGCACCGCACCCCCGACGTGTTCGCGAATCGACGCGAGCAGGTCCGGCGTGAGCGCCTCACCACCGCAGTGCAGATGGCGGAAGGAGCGCAACGCGTCACCCATACCCTCACCGATGAGCGCCGCGAGTACCGACGGCACGTATTCGGCAATGGTGATGCCGTGTTCGCGCAGGAGTCCGGCGAAGTAGGCCAGGTCGAGATGGCCACCCGGACGGGCGATTACCAGCGGAGCACCGACCGCGATCGGTAGGAAGCACTCCCACACCGAGACATCGAAAGTGAGCGGGGCACGCTGCAGAATACGGTCGGCCGCGGTGACGCCGTAGCGGGATTCGAGCCAGCGCAGCTGATTCATGATGGCGCGGTGGGTAATCGCGACGCCCTTGGGTCGCCCGGTCGAGCCGGACGTGAACAGCACGTACGCCGTATTGTTGTGACGCGGTGGCGCGGCGGCGATCGGCGTTGCGTCGAAACCGCTGAGGTCGGTCAGATCGACGACGCGGATATCACCGAGGTCGGGCAGTACCGCACCGCCGACGGCCAACACCAGAGCCGGTGCGGCACTATCGATCACCTGCGCGATCCGGTCGGCCGGATGGCTCGGATCCAGGGGCAGGTAGGCACCACCCGCGCGCACGATCGCGAATATGGCCACGAGCATGTCGATCGACCGCAGCGCGGCGAGTCCGACGATTGTTTCCGGGCCGACACCCGCCGAAATGAGCCAACGCGCAAGGCGATTCACCCTGGTTTCGAATTCCGCGTAGGTCATCGAGGTGTCCTCGAAAATCACCGCGGCCGCATCGGGTGTCGCGGCCACCCGGGCCGTCAGCAGATCGTCGAGGGTCTCGGCCGGCAGTGCCCACGCGGTGGCATTGCGATCCGACAGCAGCAGTCCGCGTTCGGCCATCGACATCAGCTCGACATCACCGACGCGGGTTCGCACGTCACGCACCATGGCGCGCAGGACCCGCTCGAAACCAGCCAGGAACCCATCGATGGTTACTTCGTCGAAAAGGTCCAGCGCGTAATGCAGATGCACATCGATGCCGTCGGCCGCACCGTCGGCGTCGTAGCGGTCGGTCAGCGTCCAGTCCAGATCCAGCTGAATCGGCGCGGGTCCGGTATCAAGGGCCGCAATATGCAAACGGTGCAGTTGGAAGTCCGGCTCGGCCTGGTTCTGCAGTGTCATCGCGACCTGATACAACGGCGCATGCGCCTGTGAGCGACCGGGATTCACGACATCGACGAGCTGCTCGAACGGCACGGCGGCGTGGTCGAAGGCGGCCAGATCGGCGGTGCGGACCGTGGCCAAAAGCTCGCCGAGCGTGGCATCCGCGCGCACCTCGGTACGCAGCACCAAGGTATTGACGAACATGCCGACGAGCTCGTCCAGGGCTTCGTCACCGCGACCGGCGACCGGCGTTCCGATGACGATATCGTCGCTCGAGCTCACGCGGCTCAGCAGTACGCCGAGCGCGGCGTGCAAAACCATGAACGGGGTGACCCGATGTGCGGTCGCCAGATCCTCGATGCCCTGGTGCAATACCCGATCCAGGCGACCAGTGATGGCACCGCCGCGGTTGGTCGCGACCGCGGGCCGTGGGCGGTCCGCAGGCAGCGTCAACACCTCGGGCACACCCGTGAGCCGACCGGTCCAGTACCGCAGTTGATGGGCCAGCACCGAACCCTTGTCGTCGGCATGTCCCAGTGCATTGCGCTGCCAGATCGCGAAGTCCGCGTACTGCACGGTCAGCGGACTCCACGCCGGCGCGACATCCGCGCAGCGGGCCACATAAGCGGTAGCCAAATCCCTGGTCAGCGGAGCGAAAGACCAGCCATCGGCGGCAATGTGGTGCACGACGAACAGCAGCACGTGCAGCTGTTGACGGGACCCGCCGTCTTCGAGCCGCAGTAGCCGCACCCGCAGCGGAACTTCGGTGGTGACGTCGAATCCCGTCTGGGCCGCGGTCGCGATGAGTTCGGGTAGCTCCGCCGCCGACGCCGGACGAGCGACGAGTTCGACCAACCTGGTCCGAGCGGGCAGCACCACCTGCGTCGCGGCCCCATCGTGTTCGGGATAGATGGTGCGCAGTGTCTCGTGCTTGGCGATCACATCTGCGATCGCACGTTCCAGCGCCGGCACATTCAGCGCACCGGTGAGGCGCAGCGCGAACGGAATGTTGTATCCACCACTCGCGGAGTCGAATCGGTTCAGGAACCACATGCGCTGCTGGGCGATCGATAGCGGAATCGGCTCGTTGCGATCCTGAGCCGTCAATGGCGGCAGGGGCGGTGGTGCGGCCTCGACATCGACAGGCTGCTCGACCGTGATCCGACGCGCCAACTCGCGCACGGTCGGGGCGTCGAAAATGGTGCGCACGGGCACGTCCGCGCCGGTCGCCTTGGTGAGCCGGGCGGCGAGTTGGGTGGCGATGAGCGAGTTGCCGCCGAGGGCGAAGAAGTCGTCATTCGCACCGACCGGGTCGGCGCCGAGCAGCGCGGTGAACGTTTCGGCGACAAGGGATTCCGCGAGATCGCTCGGCGCGCGGTATTCGGTGGCGGCAAAAGCCGGTGCGGGCAATGCGTTTCGGTCCAGCTTGCCGGAGACGGTCACCGGGAAGTCGTCGAGCACCACATAGGCCGAAGGAACCATATAGGCGGGCAGCCGCCGCGCGAGTTCGGCTCGAACGCGGTCGATATCGAGTTCACCGTCCGGGACCAGGTAGGCGACCAGTTGGTCGCCGTGGTCGTGTCGAACCAGAACGACGGCCTGCGCGATTGCGGTAATCGACTGCAATGCCGACTCGATCTCGCCGAGCTCGATCCGCAGGCCGCGAACCTTCACCTGGAAGTCGGTGCGGCCGAGGAATTCCAGCACACCACGGCCATCCGCGGTCGCTCGCCAGACAACCAGATCGCCGGTGCGATACATCCGGTCACCGGCCGCACCGAAGGGATCGGCCACGAACCGCTCACCGGTCAGATCGGCCCGACCGAGGTAGCCGCGGGCCAACTGCGCACCGGCCAGATACAGCTCGCCCGGCACACCGACCGGAACCTGACGCAATCGCGCATCGAGCACATGCGCACGGGTATTCCAGTTCGGCCCGCCCAAGGGCAGCGGACCACCATCGGCATCGGTCACCTCGTATGCGCTGACCTCGACCGCCGTTTCGGTGGGCCCGTACATGTTGTGCACGCGTGCGCCGGTAATCGCCCGCGCTCGCTGCGCGATTGTCGCGGGCAATGCCTCGCCCGAGCAGAACAGGTGCCGCAGTGTGGGCACATCGATATCGTCCGCGACGAAGACAGCGAGCATGGACGGCACGAAGTGTGCTGCCGTAATCGATTCGCGCCGAATCAGATCCGCCAGGTACACCGGATCCTGATGACCACCCGGACGAGCGAGCACGAGCCGGGCACCGACCTGCAGCGGCCAGAAGAACTCCGGCACCGAGACATCGAAGGTCACCGGCGTCTTCTGTAGCAGCGTGTCCCTGCTGTCGAGCGCGACATGCGCCGATTGCATCCACAACAGCCGATTCACGATGCCGCGGTGGCTCATCGCGACACCCTTGGGCCGACCGGTGGAGCCAGAAGTGAAGATGACATAGGCGGTATTGGCGGCCCGCAGCGGCGCGCGCCGATCCGCATCGGTAACCGGTGCGCCGGCGTACCCGGATAGGTCGAGTCGATCGATACGGACCTGCGCGACAGCGATATTCAGATCCATACCAGCGGTCAGCACACAGCGCGGAGCAGCGGTTTCGAGGATATGGCCGATGCGTTCGGCCGGATGATCCGGATCCAGCGGGACATAACCACCGCCCGCCGCGGTGATGGCATACATGCCGACCACCAGATCGATGGAGCGGCGCATGCCGAGTGCGACAAGAGAATCCGGGCCGACACCCTGCGCGATGAGCCAACGTGCCAGCCGGTTCGCCCGTCTGGCGAGTTCGGCATAGGACAGCGTTGTGCCCTCGAAGGTGAGCGCTGGCGCGTGCGGGCTCCGAGCTACCTGCGCGGCGAATAGCGAAGCGAGCGTGTGGGTTTCGTCGATGACGCGCGTCGTGTCGTTCCAGCGTTCCACCATCGACCGCTCGTCGGCGGCCAGCAACTCGATATCGCCGATCCGGGTCTGCGGCGTACCCGCCACGGTGGCGAGCACCTGCCGAAAGCGGGTGACGAAGGCGGCGACGGTCGGCGCGTCGAACAGATCGGTGGCGTAGCGCAGGCTGCCGGTGAGCCCGTGATCGCCGGGCCGTTCGTTCACCACCAGGTGCAGGTCGAATTTCGCGGTGGGATCGGGTGATTCGATCGGTTCCACCGTCAGCCACGGCACCTCGAGTGCCCGACTGCCCGCGACAATGCGCGGCGCCGTACCGAAGCTGAACAGCACCTGGAACAGCGGATGCGCGCCGGTGCTCCGGTCTACGGCCATGGCATCGACCAGCTGCTCGAACGGCAGATCGGCATGGGCGAAGGCGGCGAGATCGCCGTCACGCACGCCCGCGAGCAGTTCGGCGAAGGTGGCCGAAGCATCGACCGGGGTGCGCAGTACCACGGTGTTGACGAACATGCCGATGAGCGCGTCGAGTTGGCGCTCGCCGCGACCGCCGACGGGCGAGCCGATCACCACGTCATCGGTGCCGCTCAGTCTGGCCATTGTCGCCGCGAAGGCCGCATGCACCACCATGAACAGCGTTGCGCCACTGCGCTGTGCGAGTACGCGCAGCGCGGCGGCCAATTCGGGCTCGACCTCGAAATCCACCGCGGCACCGCGATGGGAGGGCTGTGCGGGGCGGGGCCGGTCGGTCGGTAGTGCGAGTTGGGTCGGCATGCCGTCGAGGGCGGCGCGCCAGAATCGCAACTGCTGATGGCCCAGATCGCCCGGCCGGTCCGCGGCGCCGAGCAGTTCGCGATGCCAGAGGCTGTAGTCCGCGTACTGCACCGGAAGCTCATGCCAATCCGGCCTGCGGCTGGTCAATCGGGCCAGGTAAGCGTGCACCAGATCGGTGATCAGCGGTGTCATCGAGAGTGCGTCGGCCGCGATGTGGTGGACGACGAAGACCAGCACGTACTCGTCTCCGGTAATGCCGCGCCGGTCGTCGACTCGGTCGACGCTCAATAACGCTACGCGGGACGGCAGTTCGGCCGTCACATCGAATCCGGCGGTCGTGATCGCGGTAATGGCGGCGGTCAGATCCGCAGGTTCGACAGGCGCCGGATTGAGGGTCAGGCCGATATCGGTCGCTGCCAGAATCGACTGGTATGGACCGGATTCACCGTCCGGGTAGATGGTGCGCAGGGATTCGTGCCTGGACAGCACATCGAGCACCGCACGCTCCAGCGCGGTGACATCGAGTCGGCCGGTGAGCCGGAGCACGACCGGGAGGTTGTACGCACTGGTGGCGCCGTCCTGGGTTTCGATCCGGTTGAGAAACCACAGTCGCTGCTGGGCAGGTGAGAGCGGGATACGGTCCGGACGCTCGCGGCGCACCAGCGGCCGTGCCGACGCACCCGCCCTGCCGAGTTCGTCGACGGCGGCGGCGAATCCCTCGACCGTCGAGGCGTCGAACAGGGCGCGCACCGGGATGCGCGTGTCGACAACCTCCCCCGCCCGCGCGGTGACCTGGGTTGCGTCGAGCGAACTGCCGCCGAGCGCGAAGAAGTCGTCGTCGAGGCCGACTCGTTCCACCCGCAATACCTCGGCGAATACCGCGGCGACCAGACGTTGTGCCGCAGTGGTCGGTGCCCGGAAACTCCGCTGCCGCAGCACCGGCAGTGGCAGTGCCTTGCGGTCCAGTTTGCCGCTGGTGTTGCGCGGGAATTCGGACAGCTCGACCAGCGCGGTCGGCACCATATATCCGGGAAGGCGCCGGGTCAGCCCGACCTTGACCGCATCCAGATCCACAGCACTGCCCGGCGTGCGAATCACGTACCCAGCCAGATAATCGCCGCCATCACCCGCGATCAGCCGTACCGCGGCCTGACTCACCTCCGGGACCGCCATCAGTGCCGTCTCGATTTCGGCGAGCTCGATGCGCTGACCGCGGAACTTCACCTGGAAGTCCATCCGGCCTAGGTAGACGAGCTCCCCATCGGCACTCCAGCGCACCAGATCCCCGGTGCGATACATGCGCGTGCCCGCCGTGCCGAAGGGGTTGGCCACGAAGCGATCCGCGGTCAGATCGACTCGACCGTGATAGCCGCGAGCCAGCTGGTCACCGGCCAAATACAATTCGCCGGGCACCCCGATCGGCACCGGATGCAGTCGCGCATCCAACACGTACACCTGGGAATTCCACTGCGGCTCGCCGATCGGCACCAGCTCGTCGGCGACCGTGACCTCGCGGTAGGTAATGGATACCGCCGCCTCGGTCGGGCCGTACAGATTGTGCAGCGCGGCATCGCTCACCGCGTCGAGGGCCGCGATGGTCTCCGGCGGCAAGGCCTCGCCGATGACGAAAACATCTCGTAGCGAATCGAGTTCGTTCGCCTCGGCATGGGCGGTGAGAACCGCGAGCATCGATGGCACGAAGTCGGTCAGGGTGACGCCGTGGCGGGCAATGGTTTCCGCGAGGTAGCGCGGATCGCGATGGCCATCGGGCGCGGCGAGCAGCAGGGTCGCGCCCGCGCGCAGCGGCAGGAAATAGCCCCACAGCGAAACGTCGAAGGTGGTCGCGGTCTTCTGCAGATAGACATCGCCGACGCGCGGCCGATATTCGGCATGCATCCAGGCGAGTTGGTTGGCGATGGCGCGGTGCTCGACCGATACGCCCTTCGGTCGGCCCGTCGAACCGGAGGTGAAGATGACGTAGGCGGGGTGCTCGGGCCGCAACAGCGCACAGCGCTCGCGGTCGGCGATCTTTGCCGCCGAGTATTCCGACAGATCCAGTTCATCGATATGGTGCAGGCGCACGCTCGGAGGCACGGTCGCGGGGAGGGTGAAACCGGTGCCGCGCATGGTGAGTACCGAATGCGGCCGGGCGGTGTCGAGGATGTGCCAGATGCGTTCGGCCGGATGCTCGGGATCCACCGGCACATAGGCGCCACCGGCCCGCAGCACCGCGTACATCGCGACAACCAACTCGGCAGAGCGCGGCATCGCGAGCACTACCAGCGATTCCGGGCCGACGCCGGTGCTGATCAGTAGGCGCGCCAGGCGATTGGCCCGCTCGGACAGTTCGGCGTAGGTGAATTCGGTGGTATCGGATACCAGGGCAATGGCGTTCGGCGTGCGGTGAACCTGGCTGTCGAAGCCTGCGTGCAGAAAGCGATCGGCGACCTTGTGCCCGCTGGCATTCCAGCTGGCGGTGACGTAATCGAGTTCCCCCGCATCGAGCAGTTCGATATCGCCGACCGCGCGATCCGGCTCGGCGGCGGCGGTGCGCAGCAGCCGGAGAAATTTTCTGCCGAATTCACGCACGGTCGTGGCATCGAACAAGTCGGTGGCATAGGTGAATTCGGCGCGGTAGCCGGTTTCGTCGGCACCGATATCGGAAAGTGTCAGCTGCAGATCGAATTTGGCGAAGCCGGGATCGAAATCGACCAGCTCCGCATCCAGGCCGGGCATCGTCAATGCGATCGGCCCGATGTTCTGCATGAACAACGCGACCTGGAACAGCGGATGCCTGCCTTGGGAACGAGCCGGATTCACCACCTCGACCAGGCGCTCGAATGGAATATCGCTGTGCGCGAAGGCATGCAGATCGCGCTGACGCGCATGGGCGACGAGGTCGGCGAAGCTCAGCTCACCGCGGACCTCGGTACGCAGCACAAGGGTATTGACGAACATGCCGACGAGGTTGTCCAGTGCGCGATCGCCGCGGCCCGCGACCGGCGTGCCGATGGCGATATCGCGGGTGCCGGACAGCCGCGCGAGCAGGACGGCGAGTGCGGCATGGACCACCATGAAGGGCGTGGCCCGGGTGCGGGCGGCAATCTGGTCGATCGCACAGCGTAGCTCCGCATCGATGGCGAACTCATGGGTCGCCCCGCGATAAGACGCGACGGCGGGGCGCGGCCGATCGGTGGGCAGATCCAGCTGTGCGGGCAGGTCGGCCAATTCGGTGGCCCAGAATCCGAGCTGGCGCGCGGCCACCGAGTCCGGATCGGCCTCGTCGCCGAGTACCTGCCCCTGCCACAGCGCGTAGTCCGCGTACTGTACGGGCAGCGGCGCCCAGTCCGGCCGGCGTCCGGCGCGGCGGGCCGCATAGGCGGTGACCAGATCGCGCATCAGCGGCCCCATCGAGACACCGTCAGCGGCAATGTGATGCACAACGAGGACCAAGGTGTGGTCCTCGGGTCCGCTGCGCAGCAACCGAACCCGGACCGGAATCTCCTCGGTGACATCGAATCCCTGTACCGCGCTCGCCAATACGGTGGCGGCGAGTTCGGTCTCGGGAATATCGCTCGGCGACAGGTCGAATGCGGCGTGCACCGACCGCACCACCTGCGCCGGACCATCGGCGGTCTGCGGGTAGACGGTGCGCAGGATCTCGTGCCTGGCGACGAGATCGGTGATCGCCGCGGACAGCGCGGTGACTTCGAGTGCACCGCGTAGCCGCAGCGCGACCGGAATGTTGTCCACGGCGGCGGTATCGAAGACATAGGTGGATTCGATGTGCGTGCCGAATCGGTTGAGAAACCACATGCGCCGCTGCGCCGGGGACAGCGGAATGTGCTGCGGTCGGGTCACTGCCGTGAGGGCCGGTCGTGCGACTCCCGTCCGTGTCAGCCCGGCCAGCGCCGCTACCGTCGGACGGTCGAAAAAATCGCGGACATCGACAGCAATGCCGAGTGCGGCCCCGATTCGGGCGATGGCGCGGGTGGCTATGAGCGAATTGCCGCCGAGTGCGAAGAAATCGTCGTCGGCGCCGACCCGGTCCAGCTCCAGCAGTTCGCCGAAGATCGCGGCGACGGCCGCCTCGGCCTCGGTCGATGGTGCCCGGTATGCGGCCGCGTCCGATCCGAATACCGGTTCCGGCAGTGCGCGCCGATCCAGCTTGCCATTGGCATTGATCGGCATTTCGTCCAGAACCTGCACCAGCGACGGCACCATGTAGTCCGGGAGGTCCCGCCGCGTGGATTCCAGCACCGCGGCCGGATCGAGAGTGACGCCACGGTCGGCCACCACATAACCGACCAGATGATCGCCGCCCGCATGCCGATGCAGCAGCACCGCAGCCTGCGCGACCTGCGCATTGCGTAGCAACGCCGCCTCGACCTCGCCGAGTTCGATGCGCAGCCCACGCAGCTTCACCTGGAAGTCGATGCGGCCCAGATATTCCAATTCGTCCGGACCGCCGTCACTCGCGGCACGCCAGCGGACCAGGTCGCCGGTGCGGTACATCCGGTCGCCCCGCGCACCTTCGGGATTGGCAACGAAGCGGTCGGCCGTCAGTCCGGGACGAGCCACATACCCGCGGGCCAACTGCACCCCGGCGAGATACAGCTCACCGACGACGCCACTGGCCACCGGCCGCAGATTGTCATCGAGCACCAGCAATTCGGTGTCGTCCGCGGGTGCGCCGATGGGCACGGTCGTGCTATCGGCGGCGGTGACTTCGTGCGCGGTGACATCGACGGCGGCCTCTGTGGGGCCATACAGGTTGTGCAGTGTCGCGCCACTGATATCGCGGAAGGCCGCCGCGGTGGCCGCCGGTAGCGCCTCACCGGAGGCGAAGACCAGCCGCAAGGTCCGGGCCGCGCTGTCGATCTGCGGTTCGGCCACGAATACCGCGAGCATCGAAGGCACGAAATGTGCGACGGTGACGCGACGTTCGGCGATCGTGCGCGCCAGATATGCCGGATCACGATGACCATCCGGTGCCGCGATCACCAGCCGCGCGCCGACCTGCAATGGCCAGAAGAACTCCCACACCGAGACGTCGAAGGTGAACGGTGTCTTCTGTAGCACCACATCGTCGCCGCGCAGTCGATACAGCCGTTGTCGCCACCGCAGGTTGGTCAGGATCGAACGGTGCGATACCGCAACGCCTTTCGGGCGTCCGGTCGAGCCGGAGGTGAAGATCACATAGGCCGTATTGTCTGCCGAGAGCCGCGGGCCGTCCTGGTCCAGCGACGTCACCGCCTCGACAGTGTCGAATTCATCGATCCGCAGAACCCGGATATCCGGCCCGAGTTCGGGCTCGTCGTGGGTCGTGGTGAGGACCAGGACCGGTGCGGCGACCTCGAGCACGTACCCGATGCGTTCGGCCGGATGCTCCGGATCGATCGGCACATACGCACCACCCGCCTTCAGAATCGCGTACATGCCGACCAGCAGGTCGAACGAGCGTCGCACGGCAAGCCCCACCAGGCTGTCCGGGCCGACGCCCAGGTCGATCAACCGCCGTGCGAGGGCGTTCACGCGTCCGTCGAACTCCGCGTAGGTGAGCGTCGCACCCGCGAATTCCAAGGCCACCGCGTCCGGGGTCCGGCGCGCCTGCGCCTCGAATTCGCTGACCAGGGTCTCGATCGGCGCGAATATCTTCGGTAGCACAGGGGCCGCCGTCGTCAGGGCGTCATCGAGCAATTGCTCGAGCACGGCGCCGAGTGCGCCGTCTCCCGACTCGAGCAGGGTAGGAAATTGACCGGAAACCACCACCGATACCAATGCGTCGGCACCGAGACCGCCGCCCATGGCCTCGTCCAACACCGTGATCTCGGTGGCCAGCGCACCGTAGGTGATCGTGGTCCCGTCGTGCCGCAGGGCGACCCGCTCCGGATCCAATTCGGCGACCTTATCGATCAGGATCGGTAAGTCATCGAGTCCATATGCCCGGCGCAGCGCCGAGTGATCGTACGCGGCACGGCGATTGCCGAGTGTGCTGGATGCGACCGATTCTGCCTTGGACATCAGCGGATTCCTTCCGAATCGAGTGCCAACCCCGAGTTGGCGAGCACGGCCAGCGACTCGGTGCGCAGGGTCCGCAGCACCGCGGCGAGACCACTGCCGCCGAGGGCGGCCAGGAGGCCGGGCACCAGCCCGGCGAGGGCGACATTGACCAGCGCTTCCGGTTTCGCGGTCGCGCCCATGGCCTTGGCGACCGTCGCGAGCTTGGTGGCCAGCTCGCCGTAGGTCACCGTATGCACGTCATGGGTGAAAGCGACTGCACCGGAATCGATTTCAGCCGCCGCGGCGATCAGCGCGGGTAGGCTGTCCGGCTGTTCGGCTCCGATACGTGACCGTTCGCCGGTACCGCGAATGTCGATGGCGCGGATGGCGATGGCCGGGTCGGCCGCGACGACCTCGAATATTCGAAGTAGCCGCTGGACGAACAGCCGGACCGTCGCGGCATCGAAAATATCGGTCGCGTAACCGAATCGCATATCCAATCCGGCCGGCGCGCCGGCCGCGTCGAACAACTCGATGCCGGTGAGCTGCAGATCGTATTTGGCCTCCGCCAGCGCGAGATCGAGCACCTCGACCGCGAGACCGGGCAGTGCGACGCGGCCGGACGGCATGTTCTGGAAGGTGAACAACACTTGGAACAACGGCGTATAGGCACTGGACCTGGTACCCACAGCGTCGACCACCCGTTCGAACGGCACATCGGCATGCGACAGTGCCGCGATATCGCGATCCCTGGCCTGCCGAAGCAGATCCGCGAAGCCGGTGCGTGCGTCGACCTCGGTGCGCAATACAACGGTATTGACGAACATGCCGATCAGATCGTCGAGCGCACGTTCGCCACGCCCCGCCACCGGTGCGCCGATCGCGATATCCGCCGTGCCGGACAGCTTGGCGAGCAGGACCGCGAACGCACTGTGGATCAGGGTGAACAGCGTCGTACCGTGCGCACGGGCAATGGTCTCCAGCCGTCCGGCGAGCTGCGCGTCGACCTCGAAATCGACCGTGGCACCGCGCATATCGCGGCGCGCCGGCCGCGGTCGATCGGTCGGCAATGGAAGTACCTCGGGCAGGCCCGCCAATTCCGTTGTCCAATAGCCGAGTTGCCGAGACAGCAGACTGTCCGGATCGCGGTCGGAACCGAGCACCGCGCGCTGCCACACGCTGTAATCGGCGTAGTGGATCGGCAATGGATCCCAGTCGGGCGCAGTGCCCGCGATCCGGCTGAGATAGGCACGCATGAGATCCCGCGTCATCGGTGCGACCGAATAGCCGTCGGCGCTGATGTGGTGCAGGACCACCACGAGCACGTGCTCCTCGACATCGGTGCGAAACAATGCCGCGCGGACCGGTGGTGCCGCGGTGATATCGAAACCGGTGGCGACGAATTCAGCGATGCGCGCGTCGATATCGCCCGGTGCCACGTGGATCGGTGCCAGATCGACCGCGATTTCGGCAACTTCCAGCACGTGCTGCACCGGTTCGGGCTCGGCATCCGGATACCGGGTGCGCAGGGTTTCGTGGCGTTCGATCACATCCAGGATTGCCGCGTGAAGCGCGGCTATATCCAGTGCGCCGATCAGACGCAACGCTGCGGGGATGTGATAGGCCGAGGAGTCGGGGGCGAGCCGATTGACCACCCACATCCGTTGCTGTGCCAGCGATAGCGGGGCGGGTGTGGTGCCGGATCGCCGGGTGAGCGCGGGCCTGGTGTCGGTGTCCCCGAGGTCGGCCAGTCGCGCAGCGAGCAGCCCGGCAGTCGGCGCATCGAATACCGCGGTCACCGGCACCCGCACGCGGAGCGCCGAACCCAACTGCGCCGCCAGCCGGGTCGCCAGCAGTGAATTGCCGCCGACCGCGAAGAAATCGGTATCCAGCCCGACCTGCTCCGCTCCGATTACCGCGACGAAGGCGGCCACGACCAGGCGCTCGAGCTCGCTGGTCGGTGCGCGGAAAGCGGTGGCGGCGAACGTCGGCTGCGGCAATGCGGCCCGATCGACCTTGCCATTGGCATTGAGCGGCAACGACTCCAGCACGACGATCGCGGCGGGCACCATATAGGTGGGCAGCTCGGTGGCTACCGCCGCACGCAACGCACCGGCCAGTTCACCAGGTGCCGTCGATTCCGGCACCGCGACATAGGCGATGAGCCGAGCTCCGGCGGGCTCGTCATCGTGCGCCACCGCGACCGCGGCGCGCACCTGCGGCAGCCGCAGCAGCGCGGCCTCCACCTCACCGAGCTCGATCCGGAAGCCGCCGATCTTGACCTGGAAGTCCGCCCGCTCCAGGTACTCCAGCGTGCCGTCCGGACGCCAGCGGACGATATCGCCGGTCCGGTACATCGTGGTTCCCCCGCGACCGGCGAAGGGATCCACCACAAAGCGCTCGGCCGTCAGTGCGGGCCTGCGTTGATAGCCACGCGCCAATTGCGCACCGGCCAAATACAACTCGCCGGGTACACCCACCGGAACCGGTTGCAGTCGTCCGTCGAGCACGTAGACCCGGCTGTTCCAGGCAGGCGCGCCGATCGGCACGATATGGGTCGGGTCAGCATCGACTGCGAAGGCCGTGATCGACACGGCCGCCTCGGTCGGGCCGTACAGGTTGAACAGTCGCGCGCCGGAATGTCGGGCCCGACGACGGAATTCGATCGCGGTGGCGGGCGGCAGCGCCTCGCCGATGGCGAGCACCTGCCGCAGCGCATCCGGTAGCGGGGCATCCGATGCCGCGAGCAGCATGCCGACCAGCGACGGTACGGCGTGCAGTGTCGTCACCGCATGTCGTTCGATCAGCGTCCGCAGCCGGTCCGGATCGCGTTCGGTACCGGGCTCGGTCACCACCAGACGACCGCCCGTCGTCAGGACCGACCAGAACTCCCATACGGATAGGTCGAAGGTCGCGGGGGTCTTGAGCAACGCACTCGCGTGCGGTCCGAGAGCGAATCGGTCACGCAGCCAGGACAATTGGTTGACGACCGCCGCGTGCGACATGGTGACGCCCTTGGGCAGTCCGGTCGACCCGGATGTGAAGATCACATATGCCGGGTGCTCCGGCCGCAACGGTCGCACCCGTTCGCCATCGGCAATCGGAGTCGCCGCGTAGTTGGCCAACTCGAGCCGATCCACTTCCATTGTGGGAAGCGCTGTTTCGATGGGCACACCGTCGTGTGACGTGGTGAGCACACACACCGGCCCGGCAGTCTCGATGACGTAGGCGATCCGGTCGGCCGGATGATCCGGATCGATGGGCACATACGCGCCACCGGCCCGCACCACCGCGTACATGGCGACAACCAACTCGACCGAGCGCCGCATGGCGAGCACAACGGTCGTTTCCGGGCCGACCCCGTCCGCAATCAGCTTGCGCGCCAACCTGTTGACCGCAGCGTCGAATTCGGCATAGGTGAGCACTGATTCCGTGCTCGCATCGATCAATGCGATGCTCTCAGGCGTCAGCGCGGCCTGCGAATCGATGAGATCGGCCAACGTCGCAGCGGCCACCGGATGCGCGGTCCGGTTCCACTGCTCGAGCAACCGCGCACGCTCTGCCGCGCCCAGCAAATCCAGCCCACCTACAGCCGTATCCGACTGGGCGACAATCGATTCGAGCACTCGCAGCAGCTGATCACGCATTCGCTGCGCACTAGCAGACTCGAACAGGTCGGTCGCGTACCCGAGCGCGAGATCGATCCCCTCGGGCGCGCCATCCGAACCGTAGTGATCGACAGCGAACAGATGCAGATCGAATTGTGCTACCCCACTGTCGAATTCGATCTCACTTACCTCGAGCCCGGGCAGCTTCAGTTCGCCGCGCTCGTGATTCTGGAACGAAAGCCCGACCTGGAACAGCGGATGCCGCGCCGTGGATCGTTCCGGATTCAGCACCTCCACCAGGCGCTCGAACGGCACATCCGCATGCGAGAAGGCGGCGATATCGGCGGCCCTGACCCGCTCGAGCAGTGCATCGAAGTTGGCATCGCCATCGACTCGAGTCCGTAATACCAGGGTATTGACGAACATGCCGATCACATCGTCGAGTTCCGCATCGCCGCGTCCCGCGATCGGGGTGCCGACCGCGATATCCGAACTGCCGGACAGTCGAGCGAGCAATGCGGCGAATGCGGCATGGACGACCATGAACAGTGTTGCGCCGCTGCGTCTTCCGAGCACGATGAGCGCGCTGTGCAAGCGCGCGTCGATCGCGAACTCCACCTTCGCGCCGCGCAAACTCTGGCGCACCGGCCGCGGGTGATCGGTGGGCAGGGCCAGCTGATCGGGCAAGCCGTCCAATGTCCGGGTCCAGTACGCGATCTGCTGCGCCGACAGCGATTCGGGCTCATCCTCGGCGCCGAGCAGCTTGCGCTGCCACAGTGCGTAATCGGCGTACTGCATGGCGGGCGGTGTCCAGCCGGGCGCGCTGTCGTCCAGGCGCGCGCGGTAGGCAAGCATCAGATCGCGGACAAATGGCGCGAGCGAGGATCCGTCCGCGGCAATGTGATGCAACACCGCCGCCAATACGTACTCCGCGCGTCCCGCGATCCGGAACAGCCGCATCCGCACCGGGATATCGACGGTCACGTCGAACGTGGTTGCGGCCAGTTCCCGAATCCGTTCCGGCAGTTCGGCTTCGGCGATATCGATCGGATACAACGACGGAATCGCCTGCGCGACCGGCACGATCAGCTGGGTCGCCGAACCTTCGACCTCCGGATACCGGGTCCGCAGCGACTCGTGTCGGCCGATCAGATCCGCGACCGCGGCTTGTAGCGCCGCGGTATCCAATGCGCCGGAGAGCCGCAGCGCCACCGGAATGTTGTAGGCGATGGACTGCTGGTCGAACCGATTGAGAAACCACATCCGCTGCTGGGCCGGGGAGAGCGGAATTCGGTCCGGACGCGCACCGGCCACCAGCGGGGGCCTGGCCGCGGCGTAGTCGCTCGCGGTGACCGCCGCGGCGAGGTCGGCGACCCGCGGCGATTCGAACAGCGCGCGCACACCGACGGTGCACCCGAGCGCGGCGCCGATGCGGGCCGCGGCCTTCGCGGCCAGCAGGGAGGAACCACCGAGGGCGAAGAAGTCGTCATCCGCACCGACATCGGCCAGCCCGAGTACATCGGCGAAGGCTCCGGCGACAATCTCCTCGACGAACGTGCCCGGCTTGCGGTACGTCGTGCCCTCGAACACCGGAGCGGGCAGCGCGGCCCGATCCAGTTTCCCGTTGACGGTCAAAGGAATTCGGTCCACCACCAGGATCGCGGCGGGCACCATGTGCTCGGGCAACCGGCGCGCGAGTTGCTGGCGCAGCTGCGCGGTGTCGATCGCGTCGGAGCCGACCACATAGGCGACAATGCGGAGCTCATCCACCAGATCGCTGCGCACGACCACCGCCACCTCGCGCACCGCCGCGCTCGCCGCCAGCAGCGCTGCCTCGATCTCCCCCAGCTCGATGCGGAACCCGCGCAGGTTCACCTGTTGATCGGCCCGGCCCAGGTACTCCAACTCGCCATCGGCCGTCCATCGTGCGAGATCACCGGACCGGTAGGCCAGGGCACCCGCCCCGGCGTACGGATCGGCCACGAACCGGCTCGCGGTGAGCGCGGGCCGCCCGAGATAGCCACGCGCCAACTGACCACCGGAGACATAGATTTCGCCGGGTACACCGACCGGCACCGGCCGCAGCCGCGCATCGAGGATGCGTACGACCAATCCGGGTACGGCGCCACCGATCACACTCGCCGAGCCGGTGTCCGCCTCGATCGGCCGATAGGACACATGCACGGTGGTCTCGGTGATGCCGTACATATTCACCAGTCGCGGCGACCGCGGGTGCCGGGCGAACCAGCCGCCGAGTCGCTGCGGTTCCAGCGCCTCGCCACCGAAGATCACATAACGCAAGGCGAGTTCGTCCGGCGGCTCGGCGGCGATCAGTTGATAGAAGGCCGACGGGGTCTGGTTCAGCACCGTCACCCGCTCCGCGGCGAGCAGTTGCGCGAACTGCTGCGGTGAGCGCGAGGTGTAGTAGTCGACCACCACGAGTGTGCCGCCGTGCAGCAGCGCACCCCAGAGCTCCCAGACCGAAAAGTCGAAGGCATAGGAGTGGAACAGCGTCCAGACATCGGCGGGACCGAAATCGAAGTGGCACTGGGTATTATCCAGCAGTCGCAGCACATTGCGGTGCGGGATGACCACGCCCTTCGGTTGCCCTGTGGATCCGGAGGTGTAGATGACGTAAGCCGTATGCGCCGGATTCAGCGGCGCGCGGCGCTGCGCCTGGGTGATGGCGGAGGAATCGATCGAACCCCGATTCGCGGCGGCGATATCGAGCACCGGCCCACCGAACCAACCGGGTGTCAATTCGGCAGCGGTGCTGGTGATCGCGCAGATCGGGCGCGCATCGTCGAGCACATATTCGATCCGATCCGCCGGATAGTTCGGATCGATCGGTAGATAGCCGCCACCCGCCTTGATCACCGCGACCAATGCGACGACCAGTTCGACCGATCGCGGTAACGCCACCGCCACCAGCGCTTCCGGTCCGACCCCGGCCGCGATCAGCCGCCGGGCCAGACGGTTCGACCAGGCGTCGAGTTCGGCATAGGTCAACGATCGGGTGCCCGCGCGGACCGCGACGGCTGTCGGATCGAGCGCGGCGGCCAGCGCGAATCGCTCGGTCAGCGTGGCCGTCTCGGTAACGTAAGTCCCTGTCGGAGTGGACCATTCGTGCAGCGCCCGATGTTGTTCCTCGGCGCTGAGCAATTGGATATCCCCGACCACCACCGTGGCATCGGCCGCAATGGCGGCCAGCACCTGAGTGAGGCGGCGACCCAGCACCGCGATCGTGCCCGCATCGAAAAGGTCGGTCGCATAGGTGATCTCGATATCCATGCCATCCGCGCGACCATCGGCGTCATCGGATTCGGCCACCGTGAACTGCAGATCGAATTTGGCCGCCGCCGCATCGAATTCGACCGGACGCAGCACGAGATCGGCGAGTTCGAGCGACGGCAGTGTGAAGTTCTGGAAGGTCAACGCCACCTGGAACAGCGGGTTCCGATTCTGGGCGCGCGTCGGCGCGATGACCTCGACCAGCCGATCGAACGGCAGATCGGCATGCGAAAGCGCGTCGATATCCTGTGCGCGCACAGTATCCAGCACGGTCTCGAAGCGCGCCCTGGTGTCGATGTGGGTACGCAATACCAGCGTGTTGACGAACATCCCGACGAGCCCGTCCAACGCGGCATCACCGCGACCCGCGACGGGCGTGCCGATCGCGATGTCCTCGGTGACCGACAGCCGGGACAAGAGCACCGCGAGCGCCGCACGCATCGTGCTGAACAGCGTCGTCTCCCGTTTGCGGGCGAGTTCGCGCAGTTCACTGTGCAGATCGGAGTCGATGCGGAGCCGGTGGGTGGCACCGCGATACGACGAGACGGCGGGACGCGGCCGGTCGGTGGGCAGTTCCAGTTGTTCGGGCAGTCCCGTCAGCGCACGCCGCCAGAAGGCAAGCTGCCGGTGTGCCCGCGACGCCGGATCCGCATCGTCACCCAGTGTCTCGGCCTGCCACAGCGTGTAGTCGGCATACTGTACGGGCAATGCCGCCCATGCGGGCGCGGTGCCATCTCGACGTGCGGTGTAGGCGGTCATGAGATCGAGCGCGAGCGGTCCGAGCGAGAATCCATCGGCCGAAATATGGTGCAGTACCAGGGCAAGCACCGCATCGCCAGCGCTGACCGCGAACAGCCGGGCCCGCAGTGGCAGCTGCGTGGTCAGATCGAACGGTGTCCCCGCGAATGCGCGAAGGTGCGCCCCGAGTTCGGCTTCCGTGATCTGCTCCGGCTGTAACGCCGGAACAGCCTGCGCCGCAACGATAAGCACTTGCTCGGCACCATCGGGACCGTCGGGATAGACCGTCCGCAACGTCTCGTGCCGAGCGATCACATCCGCCAGCGCGGCAGTCAACGCCTGCACATCGAGATCACCGGTGAGCCGCAACGCGACGGGGATGTTGTCGACGGCACCCGCCGGATCGTCGGCCAGGAACCGGTTGAGAAACCACATGCGCCGCTGCGCCGACGACAGCGGAATCCGCGCTGGTCGCGGGCGCGCGGTCAACGCGATATAGCCGCGGTCCTCATATACCTCGGTCGCCGCCGCCAATGCCGCAACCGTTGCTGCTTCGAACAGCATCCGCACCGGCAGCCGCATATCCAGCGCCGCCCCCAACCGCGCGACGACCTGGGTGGCGTTCAGCGAATTTCCACCGAGGGCGAAGAAGTCATCGTCGAGGCCGACCAGCTCGACGTCCAGTACCTCCGCGAAGGTTCGGGCAACGATTTCCTGGGTCGCCGTGACGGGCGCACGGAAAACAGCCGCCTCGAATACCGGGGCCGGCAGGGCCTTGCGATCCAACTTGCCGGAAGCATTGAGCGGAAATTCATCGAGGACGACGAACGCCGACGGCACCATGTATGCCGGCAGTTGCGCGCGCAGAGCGGATTCCACGGCATCGGTATCGACCCGCGCTCCGGCTTCCCCGACGAGGTATGCGACGAGTTGCCGCCCGTCCCGCAGCACAACCACCGCCTGCGCGATGGCGGCCACGGCAGTGAGCGCGGATTCGATCTCACCGAGTTCGATCCGCAAACCACGCAGCTTGACCTGGAAATCCGTGCGTCCCAGATACTCGAGCTTCCCATCCGAACGCCAGGCCGCGAGATCCCCGGTGCGATACATCCGTGCACCATCGCCGAACGGATTCGCGACGAACCGATCACTCGTCAGATCCGGCCGTCCGAAGTATCCGCGCGCCAATTGCGCACCGGCCAAATACAATTCGCCCGCGACCTGCGCCGGCACCGGACTCAACCGATCATCGAGGACATAAACCTGGGTGTTGAATACCGGCGCACCGATCGGCACGGTATCCACATCGGCCGCGGTGACCTCGTGGCTGGTGACATCCACCGCCGCCTCGGTCGGTCCATACAGATTGTGCACCGCCGCACCGGTCAGCTCACGAAGCCGATGCGCTGGCTTGGGCGCCAATGCTTCCCCCGATGCGAATACCAGCCGCAGCGAATCACAGTCGGCCGCCGCGGGTTCCGCGACGAACACCACCAACATCGACGGCACGAAATGCGCGACACTGACTCGCTCGCGCCGAATCACCCACGCCAGATACGCCGGATCACGATGCCCATCCGGCCGCGCGACCACCAAACGCGCCCCGACCTGCAAGGGCCAGAAGAACTCCCACACCGACACATCGAAGGTGGCGGGTGTCTTCTGCAGCACGACATCATCGACGGTCAGCGGGTAGGTGTCCTGCATCCACACCAGACGATTGACGATGGCCGCATGCGAAACCGTGACACCTTTCGGCCGCCCTGTCGAGCCGGAGGTGAATATCACGTACGCGGCATGGCCCGGCACCAGGGAGCCGAGCCGATCATCTTCGGTCACCGGCGCATCCGAGTAGTCGGAGGTGTCGAACAGATCCACATCGAGCACCGCCCACGCGCGCGAACGCTCCTCGGCGCCGAGATCCAGCCCATCGCCGGTGCGGGTCAGCACACACACCGGACGCGCCGACCGCAGCGTCTCGGTGATTCGCTCGGCCGGATGCTCCGGATCCACCGGAACGTAGGCACCACCCGCGGTGAGCACCGCGTATACGGCCACCATCAGATCCAGCGATCGCCGCATGCCGATGGCCACCACGGTATCCGGACGAACACCGATCGACACCAGCAGCCGCGCGAGCCGATTCACCCGACCCGCGAACTCCGCATACGTGAACGACTCATCCTCGAAGGTGACCGCAATGGCATCCGGCGTCCGCGCGACCTGCGCCTCGAACAGCGATACCAGTGTCGCGTTCGAATCCACTGGATGCGTTGTCGCATTCCAGCTATCGAGGATCAGCGCCCGCTCGCGGGCATCGAGCAGATCGATATCGCCGATCAGCACGTGCGGATCCGCGATCGCATCGAGCACGCGACACAGCTGAATCGCGAACGACGCAACCGTTCGCGCATCGAACAGGTCGGTGGCGTACTCGAAAGTCGCGGCCATGCCCGCCGGAGCACCGGCCGCGTCGATGGTCTCGGTCAGCGTCAGTTGCAGATCGAATTTCGCCGTCCGCGTATCGATATCGAGCACCGAGGCCGCGACCCCGGCCAGCTCCAGGCTGGTCTGGGCGGTGTTCTGAAAGTCGAGCATGACCTGGAACAGCGGATGCCGTGCCGCGGAACGCTCCGGATTGAGTACCTCGACCAGCCGCTCGAACGGCACGTCGGCGTGTGCGAGGGCGCGCAGATCACCGTCGCGGACCGCGGTGATCAAGTCGGCGAAGGCCAGTTCCGGTCGCACATCGGTGCGCAGCACCAGGGTGTTGACGAACATGCCGACCAGCTCGTCCAGCGCGGCGGCACCGCGACCCGCGACCGCGGTTCCGATCGCAATATCCCGCTGCCCGGCGAGTTTCGCCAGCAGCGTGGCGAAGGCGGCATGCAGCACCATGAACAGGGACGCGTTGGCGTCCTCCGCCACATCCCGTAGCCGGCGATGGGTCGCGGCATCGATGGTGAAGGCGTGGCGCGCACCACGACCCGACGCGACCGCGGGACGCGGCCGATCCCCCGGCAGGGCCAGCACATCGGGCAGATCGGCCAATTCGGTTGACCAATAACGGATCTGCTCGGCGATCAGGGAATCAGGATCGTCCTCGGCACCGAGCATTTCCCGCTGCCACAGTGTGTAATCGGCGTACTGCACCGGCAGCGCCACCCAGTTCGGCTCCGAGCCCGCGCGACGCGCGGCGTAGGCGGTCATCAGATCCCGCGTGAGGGGTGCGATGGACCAACCGTCCGCGCTGATGTGATGGATGGAGACAACCAGCACATGCTCGCTCCCGGTGCGCAGCAAGGTGAGTCGAACCGGCGCCGCCCGATCGACCGCGAAAGGCATTGCCGCCACCGCTCGAACCCGGTCGCTCAAATCCACCGCATCGACCGGCTCCGGCAGCAGCGAAACCGCCTTGCGATCCACCGGCAGCACTTCCTGCTGCGCAATGCCCTCGACCGCTGGATATCTGGTGCGCAGCGCCTCGTGTCTGGCGATGACATCGCCGACCGCATCGGTCAGCGCGCTGAGATCGAGCATGCCGACCAATCGCACCGCGGCGGTCAGATTATTCGCGACCGAGGCGGCATCGAACTGATTCAGGAACCACATCCGCTGCTGCGCATAGGAGAGCGGCACCACATCGGGGCGGACCTGCGCGACCACTGCCCGTCGGCCGCGCGCAGTCCCCGAATCGGGCAGATGTGCGGCCAATGCGGCCACCGTCGAATGCTCGAATAACAGCCGCACCGGAATATCGGCATCGACCACCGCACCGATCCGCGCGGCAATCTGCGTGGCGACCAGGGAGTTTCCGCCCAGGACGAAGAAGTCGTCGTCCAATCCGACCCGGTCGAGACCGAGCACCGCCGCGAATACCTCGGCAACCGCATGCTCGGCCGCCGTGCCGGGCGCCCGAAACGTCTTCGCGGCCAGCACCGGATCGGGCAATGCCTTGCGATCCAACTTGCCCGAGCTGGTCAGCGGCATTTCGGCCAGTCCGGCATAGGCCGTCGGCACCATGTACGAAGGCAGCACAGCGCGCAGCCGCTGCCCGAGCACCTCGGCCAGCTTCGCCTCCGGAATGGCGGCGACCACATAGGCGACCAGCAGCTCACCCGCGGCATGCGCGAACACCCGAACAGCGGCCGCACGCACATCGTCGGCGGCGACGAGCGCCGCCTCGATCTCACCGAGCTCGATCCGCTGCCCTCTTAGCTTCACCTGAAAGTCACTGCGTCCCAGGTATTCCAGATCCCCGGTACGATTGCGCCGCACCAGATCGCCCGTCCGATACATCCGGGCTCCGGCCGGTCCATACGGATTGGCCA
Organism: Nocardia sp. NPDC049707; assembly: GCF_040674855.1. Classification (NCBI taxonomy): domain Bacteria; kingdom Bacillati; phylum Actinomycetota; class Actinomycetes; order Mycobacteriales; family Nocardiaceae; genus Nocardia; species Nocardia sp. NPDC049707. The sequence goes on from NZ_JBFANN010000015.1 coordinate 52,160, forward strand.
CGAACCGCTCGGCGGTCAATTCCGCTCGACCGTGGTACCCGCGCGCCACCTGAACACCGGATAGGTACAGTTCACCGACGACCAGATCCGGCACCGGCCGCAACCGGGCGTCGAGCACCAACACCTGACTCGAATGCACCGGCCGACCGATCGGCACCGCCCCGGGCCGGGCAGTATCAACCGCGGCATAGGTCGCGTGCACAGTGAATTCCGTTGGGCCGTAGAGATTGTGCAGCTCGGCCCGGCACACCGCGGCGAAGCGGGCCGCGGCTTCACCGGTCATCGCCTCACCCGCCACGAAAACCACACGTAACGAAGCGATCTGGGCGATTCCGCTGGCATCGGCGAACATCGTCAGCATTGATGGCACGAACGAGGTCATCGTCACCCGCTGCGCCGCAATGGTCGCGGCCAGATACGCCGTGTCCCGATGCCCGTCATGCTCGGCGACGACCATGCGCGCACCGCGCGCCAATGGCGCGAACAGCTCCCACACCGACACATCGAAGGTCGCCGGAGTCTTGAACAGCACCACATCGTCGGCCCCGATGCCGTATTCGTCGGCAATCCAGTTGATCTGATTGACCACCGAGGCATGCTGTACCGCAACACCTTTCGGCTTGCCAGTAGATCCGGAGGTGAAAATGACGTACGCCGTATTGGTCGCCCGCAAGGGACGCAATCGATCCTTATCCCGCACCGGCGCATCCGAATAGCCCGAGCAATCCAAGGCATCGACCACCAGGACCGACTCCGAAGATCCAGTCGCCCACCCGTCATCGGCCCGAGTCAGCACACACACCGGCCGAGCCGCGGCAAGAACGTGCGCACGCCGCGCCGCCGGTTGATCCGGATCCACCGGCACATACCCGCCACCCGCGGTCAGTACGGCATAGGCGGCGACAACGAACTGCACCGAACGCCGCATACTCAGCACGACCAGCGCCTCGGGCCCGACCCCGGCGGCAATCAGCCGACGAGCAAGCCGATTCACCCGCCCGGAGAACTCGGCATACGTCAGCGCACCGTCCCCGTCGACCAGTGCGACCGCCTCGGGCGTCCGCCGCGCCTGCGTCTCGAATGCGGCGAGCAGCGTGGCGGCACTGCTCGACGACTCGGCCATTCCGCAGTCGATCGCGCGCTGCCGACCCGCGACGTCCAGCAGCGACAGATCCCCCACCACCAGCTCGGCATCGACCACGATCGCGCGCAGCAACCGAACCAACCACTGCGCATAATCCGCGATGGTGGCTTCGTCGAATAGATCGGTGGCGTAGGTGAATTCCGCCCGGATCCCCGCCGGTGCCGGACCTTCCCCGAGTCCGGCACCGGCGAAGCCTTCGGTGACCGTGAGCTGGAGATCGAATTTGGTCACTCCGGTCTCCAGCGTACTGGTGCAGACCGACAAATCGGGGAGTTCGAAGGCGATGTCGGAAGCATTGTCGAAAGCGAGCAATACCTGGAACAGCGGATGCCGCGCCTGCGAGCGCGGCGGGTTGATGGCATCGACCAACTGCTCGAATGGCAATTCGGCATGGCCGAAGGCGGCGAGATCGGTCTCCCGTACCCGAGCCAGCAGCGCGGAGAAGGGAGCGGCGGCATCGACGACGGTCCGCAGCACCAGGGTGTTGACGAACATGCCGACGAGGTCGTCCAGCGCCCGTTCACCACGTCCGGCCACCGGCGTGCCGATCACGATGTCGTCACCGCCGGACAGCCGCGAAAGCAGCACAGCCAGCGTGGCATGCAGCACCATGAAGTTCGAAACACCGTGGGCACGCGCAAGTTTCACGACTTCGGCATGTACTTCACCCGGAATTTCGAACCCGAAGACCGCACCCCGCCCGGATGCGACGGCGGGCCGGAACCGATCGGCGGGCAGTTCGATCAGATCGGGTGCACCGGCGAGCGTGGCCGTCCAGAACTCCAACTGGCGGGCCGCTGGCGCATCCGAATCCGCTACGGAGCCGAGCAGTTCATGCTGCCAGAGACTGTAATCCGCATACTGCACCGGCAGCGGCAGCCATTCCGGCGCATTGCCCGCATGCCGGGATCGATACGCGAACATGACATCTCGTGCCAAGACCCGCAGCGACAGGCCATCCGCGGCAATGTGATGCAGCACCAGCGCCAGCGCGCAGTTCTCGTCGTCGACCAGGAAAACCCGTGCGCGCATGGATATTTCACGTTCCAGATCGAATCCGAGCGCGGCGAACCGGGCGAGCTCGTCATCCAGGTCATCCGCGCCGATCGACTCCGGCTCGCCCACTACGGTTACGTCGTTCGCGGACAATACGACCTGCTGGGCCGCCACCCCCTCCGATACCGCGGGGAAGATCGTGCGCAGCACCTCGTGCCGATCGACCAGATCGGCCAAGGCGAGCCGCAACGCGGAAATATCGACCGCACCGCGCATCCGCACCACGAACGGCATGTTGTAACCGGCGCTCGCGGTTTCGAACCGGTTGAGGAACCAGATCCGCTGCTGCGCCGGAGATAGCGGAACCAGCGGCGGCCGGTGTCGCGCCCGCAGCCGCGCGAGCACCGGTCCGCCACTGGATCCACCCGCCCGCTCGATGAGTTCGGCGAGTGCGGACACCGTGGTAGCGGTGAACAAATCGCGAACCCCGAGCCGGCAGCCCAGTTCGGCGCCCAACCGCGCCGCGACCTGGGTGGCCACCAAACTATTGCCGCCGAGCGCGAAGAAATCGTCGTCGCGCCCGATCCGATCGTGTCCGAGCACCGCACCGAACACCCGCGCGACCACGGCCTGCACCGGCGTCACGACCTCGGCGTATTCGGTCGAAATCCGCTCGGGCGCGGGCAGCGCGGCCCGATCCAATTTGCCGGAGGCATTGACCGGCAGTGCGTCCAGCACCACGAACGCGGCAGGCACCATGTATGCGGGCAACGCGCGCAATGCCGCGGTACGCAGTTGGGCGACAGACACCGTGCCGGGTTCGGATTCGACCACATAGGCGACCAGTTGCTCGCCCACTCCGGCGTCATCGCGCACCACGACCACCGCGCGCACCACCGAATCGATGGCCCCGAGCACGGCTTCGATCTCGCCTAGCTCGATCCGCAGCCCGCGCAGCTTCACCTGGAAGTCGGTGCGGCCCAGGTACTCCAGCTCACCGCGGGTGGTCCAGCGGACCAGATCACCGGTGCGGTACATCCTGGTGGCCGACCCGAACGGGTCCGCAACGAACCGATCGGCGCTGAGCCCGGGTCGGCCGAGATAACCACGGGCGAGCTGTACCCCCGACAGATACAGCTCGCCCGCAGCTCCGACCGGTACCGGCCGCAACCGCGAATCGAGCACGTAGAGCCGGGTATTGAAGACCGGCGCGCCGATCGGCACCGAGAGGGTATCGGTATCGGTCACTTCATGGAAGGTGACGTCGACCGCCGCCTCTGTGGGACCGTACAGGTTGTGCAGCCGTACACCGGTCAGCACCCGCAGTCGCTGTGCCAGCGCGGCGGGCAGCGCCTCACCGGACGCAAAGACGGTGCGCAGTGCCGTGCGTCCGGTGAACTCCTGCTGTGCCAGAAATACTTCCAGCATCGATGGTACGAAATGCGCTGTTGTGACACCGTATTCATCGATCGCCGCCCGGAGATAGGCCGGATCACGGTGGCCGTCGTGCTCGGCGAGCACCAACTGCGCCCCGATCTGCAAGGGCCAGAAGAACTCCCACACCGACACATCGAAGGTGGCCGGCGTCTTCTGCAGTACGACATCATCGGCCGACAACCGATACTGCTGCTGCATCCACACCAGCCGATTCACGATCGCCTCGTGGGTGACGGCGACCCCCTTCGGCAGCCCGGTCGACCCTGAGGTGAAGATCACATACGCGGCCTGCCCCGGCCGCAGTGCGGCGGTGCGTTCCCGATCCCAGACCGGACCATCCGCATAGTCGGCGAGATCCAGCCCACCAAGCCGGATCACCGGCACTCCGGCCAGCTCGGTGGCATCCGTTGTCAGTACACATGCCGGTTGCGCGGTGGCCAGAATGTGCGCGGTGCGCTCGGCCGGATGATCCGGATCCAGCGGCACATACGCCGCACCCGCGGCGAGGACGGCGTAGATCGCGACAACGAGTTCCGGCGACCGATGGATATCAACCGCGATCAGCGTCTCGGGTCCGACGCCGAATCCGATCAGATGCCGTGCCAACCTATTGCTGCGCGCCGCGAGTTCCCGATACGTCAGATCCGGCACACCCGCGAACCGCACCGCGACCGCATCCGGCGTCCGCGCGACCTGCGCCTCGAACAGCGAAACCAGCGTCGGGGCACCGGCGACCGCCGCGGGCACATCGAAGTCGGTCGCATTCCACATCCGGGTGCTGACCTCGAGCTCCAATTCGGTTGCTATCGTCACCGCGGCCAGCGGCGTATCGACCTCGGTGGCCACCAAACGCTCCAGATACCGCACGAACCGCCGGTGATGGCGCGCAATGTCGTCGGCGGCGTAGAGATTCGGATTCACCTCGAAATCGATATGCACGCTGTCGCGCTCGCCGTAATAGACATTGAGGCTCAGATCCTCCACCGGCCCGGTGGACAACACGTGGTACCGGCCGACCGCATCGCCCAGCGTCAGCTCGCTGCCGAACAGCATGATGTTGGCCAGCGGACCGAACAGCGCACGGCGCGCGGGCCGCCCATCATGCTCGGCATCGCGGCGGATGTCTTCGTGCCGATACCGCTGGTGCCGCAGCGCACCCGCCACCTCGACACGCATCGCCCGCAGCAGCTCACCCCAGGTGCCGTCGACCGGAAGCCGCAGCGGCACGATATTCGACAGCATCCCCGCCGACCGCCGCATCAGCGCGGTGGTGCGCGCGGTCACCGGCAGGCTCAGCACCGCCTCGTCCCGATCGGTGAGCCGCCCGAGATATCCGGCGAAGGCGGCGAGCAGTACCACCGCGAGCGTCGAATCCTGGTTCGCCGCAAGCCTATTCATCCGATCGACGAGCACGTCCGGCAATACCCGGCCGACGATCAGATTGGTCGCCGAGCGCGGTGCCGTCCGCCCTTCCAGGCTGGTCGCGCCGTCGAGCCCGGTCACCCGCTCGGCCCAGTGCGCCCGGTCGGTCTCGAAGCGCGGGCTGTCCCGGTAGGCGAGTTCACCATCGACCAGTTCGGTCAGCGCACCCGGCCGGACCGCCGGCGGCTCGGTACCGAGCACCCTGGCGGTATACAACTGCGCCGCCCGCTGTGTATTGGTCAGCGCGCCGTACCCGTCGAGCACGATGTGATGCGCCCGCATATACCAGAAGGTCCGCTGGTCCGCGACACGCAGCAGGGCACCGGCGAACAGCCGATCGGCCAGCATATCGACCGGCGCGCTCGCATCCGCGCGCATCCATTCGTGCGCCGCGGCCACCGGATCGGCGTGTTCGCGCAGGTCGATTGCCTGGATATCGACGGAATTCGCCGGATCGACGCACTGGTGCGGCACACCGCCGGATTCACCGAGCCGCACCAGCACCGATCCGTATTCCCGCGCCGCGATGACCGTGACCTCCCGCAGGATCGCGGTATCCAGCACGCCGGGCACGTCGACGTATTGGGCCACATTGATCGGCACGTCAGGATCGAGCAGTTGCGCGTACCAGACCCCCAGCTGTGCCGGTGCGAGCGGAAACGGCTGGTCGTCCGGAGCGTCCGATAAGCAGTCACTCGCCAAGGGCGCGGCCCCGTCCGATCGGGCCCCATCCAACTCCGTACCGTGCACCAGAGCCTCCTTGTTCGGCGTAAAACAGCAGACCGAACGCTTTCAGGCAGCACGAATAAGCCTCTGAGGCAAGGTTTTTCAGCGTTGCCACATGGCTTCGACGCCACCACAAGATGATTCGGCGAATGCGCGGGGCATGACGACACCCACGCAGGATCGAAACAGATTGCGCCCCGCTTGCGCCTAGCTCTTGATCGCTCCTCCAACTTCGCTGCCGCGGTGCGGGCGCCGCGGCGGTGTCAGCTGCATCACACGGATGTGATCCGCATTGCGAACACTAGGCGCTAAGTGAATAAAAAGGAACTTTTTGATCTAAAAAAGTTGGTCAGGCGTCCAGTGCGCTCAGCTGCGCCGACGCGGCAGGGCAAAGCTGTGTCCGCGATCACAATTCGATCGCTAGTGTGAGCCACAACGCTTTCAGATGTGCACACTATGAGCGCGAACGTTGCATCCGCGTTGCATCGGCGCCGAGCCGCCGATCGAGCACCCGAATCTTGGCCTCGATCTGCGCATACAGTGGCGAATCGCGATCTACCGTCGCCCGGTACGCGCCCCAGGCCGCGGCATCGTCACGCCCCTCCGCGCATGCGGTCCACCGACGCAGCACCGCGGCATCACCGGAACCGAGTACCGCGGCGCGCAGCCGAACCCGAAGTTCATCGCGGATGTCGATAATTCCCGGCGCGGTCGAGCGCGGCAGCACCGGACCCGCGTACAGCCGTAATGCAGTATCGACATCACCGGAATCGAGCGCGGCCCGTAGTGCCTCGATATCGGTTGCGATATGCGCCCGCAACCGATATGGGCGCGAACCGAATGCGTTCGGGCCGACCACCGCACGCAAACGCGACATGGCGGCGCGGATGGTGCCGTTATCCAGATCCGTGTCGTCGAGCAGCAGTGCCAGATGATCTGCGCCGAGCCCCTCCGGATGTTCGGCGAGCAGCAGCAGAATCTCGGCGTGCCGCTGCGACAACGGAACTCGATCGCCCGCGACGGTCAGCAGCGGCTGTCCGAGTCCGAGCACATCCAAACCCAAGCGCGCCGCCGCGAATTCGCCGGTCGAACTCACCGCCCCACGCTGCCCTGCACGCATCGCGGTCAGCAACAGGTCCATTTCGGCCGCGGTCGAGGTGGCCTTCACCAAGGCCAGAATCTCCGGCTTGGCCACCCGCACACCCCCGGCGATCATCAGCACCCCGACCAGCCTGCCGTCGGGATCGTGTACCGGCGCAGCGGCACCGGTGATCTGATGCATCCGGTGCAGAAAGTGTTCGGGCCCATGGATCCACGCGGCCCGCCCGGTGCGCACCACCAGGCCGACGGCATTCGTGCCGATGCGACGTTCGCTCAGATCATCGCCCGCGCGCAGGCCGATTTCGGCGGCGGCACCGACCTGATCGGAATTGCCGTGCATCCACAGCACCCGGCCGAACTGATCGGCCACCGCGACGATCAAACCCGTTCTGGCCGTGTCCTGTACGAGCAACTTGTCGATCAGCGGCATCAATGCGGCAATCGGATGCGCGTCGCGGTAGCGCTGCAGATCCGCGCCGCGCAGACCGCGACCGTCGAGCGGATCCATCGGGTCGACGCCGCCGCGCACACTGCGCAACCAGGATTCGAGCACGACGGGACGCAGCAGACCGGCAAGCTGTGCTAGCTGCTCACCACCCGCGCTGAGGTACCCGTGCGCTTGTGCGGCATAGGCTTCCAATGCGCCGAGTTGCGTGCCGGGTTCGACGCCGTGCCGTGGGTGCCGCCCACCTGCAAGATTGCTGACCATTAGCCTTTCTTTCCGCCCCGAACTGTACCGGCGCGCATAACTCGGGCAAGGTCGGTTGCCTTCGTTTGTCCGCCAGGTCACACCACGTTCAGACCTCGTACAAATGTGAACTACCCATATTTCAAACCTCTAGGCCAGGTATTCCGCGACGCGCTCGGCAATCAGTACCGTCGTCGCGTGCGGACCGCGACTCAACGGCACCGGAACAACGGAAAGATCCACCACGGACAAACCGGTTGTACCGTGCACGTCGCACCGCGCATCGACCACCGCGCGCGCATCGTCCGCACCGCCCATCCGGCAGGTACCCGACAAATGTTGCGACGTAGCCGGATTCGCGAACAGCCACGCATCATCCGGTATCGAATCCGGCGCGCGCGCCATCGGAATCTCGTGCAATATCTCGCGCGCCGAGGTAACCGCCTCCCGTAACCGAATCCGATCGGCGGCCTCCGATAAGTACCGGTAATCGATGTGCGGCGGCACGGTCGGATCGGCGGCGCGGAGCCGGAGCACGCCTTGGGAATGCGGGCGCATGAGCGCCACGCCCAAACGTTGGGTATACGGGGTAAACGTTACGGCGTACGGACGGATTTCCACGTCGTCGAGTTCCAGCACGTATTCCAGCGGGACACCCTCGGCGGTCGGGTACGCCGGATCGATGCGGTAGTCGATGCCGATCTCGGGGTGATCGCTGACCCACGCGCCGACGGGCGCGGGATGCACTACCGGAATATCCAGCGCCCGAAGCTGTTCCGGATCGCCGATACCCGAGCGCAACAGCAGCGCCGCGGATTCGATTGCGCCCGCGCACAATACGATGCGATTCGCGTCGAGTGCGCCCGGCTTACCCTCGTGCACGTAGTCCACCCCGATGGCGCGCGTGCCGTGGAAACGGATGCGGGTCACCAGCATCGCACCGGTCATCGTGAGATTCGGTCGCGCGAGCGCGGGCGCGAGATAGGCCGAACCGGTATCCACGCGCCTGCCGTGCTCGATATTGCACGGCACCGGCCCGAACCCGTCCGCCGGACCGGCACCGGGCAGCGCGTTCAGGTCGGGTATCAGCGGAAAACCGAGCGCCGCACAGGCCGAGGCGAATTCGGAGCTCAGCGGCCCGGGAGCAGCGGCACGGCGCACCGGTATCGGCCCGGTTGTGCCATGTCCCGGCTGATCGCCGAAATCATGGTCGCGCTCGAGTCGACGATAGGCGGGCAGGACCGCATCAAAAGACCATCCATCGAGTTCCTTGCTCCACGCGGCGAAATCCGTAGCCGTCGCCCGCACGAAGTAGCCGCCGTTGATCGCACTGGATCCACCGATCACCTTGCCGCGCACGATATTCCCGGTGATTGCACCCGACAGCGTGACGGGATACCGCCACACCCAGGGCGATTCGGGTCCGATCGGCATCCGAGCCGCATCGAGCAGTGCCGCCGGGTCGGTCGACACCGGACCCGCCTCCAACAGCCGCACATGATGCTCTGGATCCGCGCTCAGCCGGGCCGCCAGCACACAACCGGCCGTACCACCACCGATGATCAACGTGTCGATCATCTACATCAGCTCATCGGGTGATATAGCCATTACACGTTCGATTCAACTCCGGGGCGTGCTCGGCTTGAGCGCTTCCAGGCTGCGCGCGCGGAATGCGCCCAGCCACAAGCCCGTTCCGTACGCGATATCGTCCATCCGTTTGTAGGCCACATAGCGGAACGGGTCGAGCCCGCCCGCGTCGCGATGGGTGAACCAGTCGGCCAAGCCGTCCGCGACCGCCATGGTGACCGCGATGCGCCGGATCCGCCGGGACAGAATCATCGCCAACATGGTGACCGGCCAATAGTGCCGGCACATGGCCGAGGCCAGTCGCCAGATACACGCGAAGTAGCCGCGCGCCAGATAGATCGCCGCGATCCGGGTCGGGTTGTCCAGTCCGGTGAAGACCCGGCGTAGTCGGGCCAGCGCGGTCACCATGGTGATGAGTCCGCCGAGCAGCCCCCACTTCGTCAGCGTGGCGAACAGCATGGTCGCGACCACCGTCCAGAACGGCACCGACAGCGGCGTCACCATGCCCGCATGCCGCTCGCCCAGCGGCGCGGCCCCGGTGCCGTAGAACAGCTTGCGACCGAACCACGCGCGGAACGAGATTCGATGATCGTGCGCGACATGCGCCGCGGGCTCATAGCGCAGCCGCCAGCCCGCCTGCTCCAGCCGCCAGCACAGATCGACATCCTCGGCCACCTGCATCGACTCGTCGAACCCGTCCTGCGCGAGCAGCGCCCTGCGGCGCACGAGCAGGGCCGCGCTCGGCACATACGAGACCAGCCCGCGCGACTGCACGGCCGACTCGCGTCGGCCGAGATCGAGCGAGGAGCGGGTGTGTTCATAGCGCGCGAGCGCGTTCGACTCCGGATCCAGCGCGACGATCCGCGGCGCGACCAGCGCGACCTCCGGATCGCTGAAGTGCCCGAGCATCACCTCGAGCCAGCCGCTGCGCGGAACCACATCGGAGTCCAGGAAGGCAACGAAGTCGGTTGTCGCGGCCCGCAATCCGGCATTGCGCGCCGCAGCCGGGCCCTGTGGCCGGTCGTGGCGCAGCACGGTCACCCGGCAGCGGGTGCCGCGGTTGGGTGGGATCTGGACGGGCTGATCCGAGCCGTCGTCGACGACGATCACGTTGTGTCCGCGCAATGCCGCGAGCAATCGAGCCAGGCCGTCGGCATTGTTGTGTAGTGGCACGATCACGGTCACGTCGTCGAGGGACGGCAGCAACCGGGGGCGCGGATTACCGACACCGGAGTCGAGCAGCCGTCTGGCAACAACGGCGGACTTCGGGCCGGTGACCTCGAGATACCCGTCGCCGATCATCTCGGCGGCCTCCGGGGCAAGTCGCAGCAACCGGGCGGGTGAACCGCCGATCAGGATGCGTCCCCCGGAGTATGCGCGTACCCGTGGATCGATCCGCACCCCGAATCCGTCGGGCAGGCGATCGTGGCGCATTCCTGGCATGTTAGGCGGAGATTCGCGCATTGGCACCATCAGTCCGGAAAAAAGGACGGAATTCCGCACGAATCCGCCCGTGCGGCGCAAGAACTCCCACCGAATCGGGTCTTCGGCAGGTCGTGGACGACTCGCCGAAGGCAGCTGGCAACATGAGGGCAATCATCGAATTGCCGCCCCATAGCCATCGCCGATCAACGAGATAGCACATGACTGGCTACCGGCCGGCATCAGTTCAGCGGGCTCTCGTCGCAAGCCCGCGCAGGGCGGCCCTGCGGCGACAGTCGTTCCGCTGCGGGCCGAGATACCGACAGTGTCAGCGGAATCGGGCCTGACTTACGCGATCCGGGCCGGCTCGGCGCGACCCGCCGGGAGTGGTCCACCGATGAGCGCGGGATCATCCGCCCGGCATCGGCCAGCGCCGCCTCGCCGTAGCCCTGGACGCATTCCGGATCCGGTCCGTCGGCGGGCAGGCCGGTGAAGAACTTCGCCGCCATGCAGCCGCCGCGGCAGGAGTCGTAGTGGGCACATCCGGAGCACGCACCACCGCCGCTGGGCTCGCGCAGGTCGGCGAAGAGCTCCGACTCCTGCCACACAGTCTGGAAACCGCCGTCCGCTACCACATTTCCGGCAAGGAACTTGTCATGGATGGCGAATGGGCAGGCATAGACATCGCCAACCGGATCCACCAGGCAGACCACGCGGCCCGCACCGCACATATTCAATCCGGGCAGCGCCTGACCGAAAGCGGACAGATGGAAGAACGAATCGCCGGTGAGCACGCCCTCACCATTACGCACCAGCCAGTCGTAGAGCACCCGTTGCTGTTCCGGCAGCGGATGCAGTTCGTCCCATACATCGGCGCCGCGCCCCGACGGCCGCAACCGGGTCAAACGCAATGTGGCACCGTACTTGTCGGCGATCGCCTTGAACTCGTCGAGCTGGGCGATATTGTGCCGGGTCGCGACGACGGAGAGTTTCGCGTCCGTGAATCCCGCGGCCGCCAGATTCTCCAGCGCCCGGATCGCCATCGCATAGGAGCCCGGCCCGCGCACCGCATCGTTGACCTGGGCGTCCGCGCCATCCAACGAAATCTGTACGTCCACATAGTCACTGGCGGCCAATCGCGCGGCGACCTCCGGCGTGATGCGAACTCCGTTGGTGGAGAACTTCACTCCGACATGGTGCGCGGTCGCGTAGTCGACGAGCTCCCAGAAGTCCGGGCGCACAGTGGGTTCTCCGCCGCCGATATTCACGTAGAAGATCTGCATGCGCTCGAACTCGTCGATCAACGCCTTGCACTGCTCGGTGCTCAGCTCGCGCGGATCGCGGCGACCCGAGGAGGACAAGCAGTGCACACAGGACAGGTTGCAGGCGTAGGTCAACTCCCACGTCAGACAGATCGGTGCGGCCAAACCGGTTTCGAACCTATCGATCAGTCGCCCGCCGGTGGCGGTGGACGGCGGTCCGGCCAGCGGTAGCGGCAGCGGCGCGACAGCGGGTGTCGCAACGCTGCCCGGCGCGGCCTGCCTGATCATGTCGGAGTCGGCCAGCTGATCCAGTGCCCGGACATATTGTCCGGTGCGGTCATCGGTGACGCCCGCCGCATGCAACGCCGCACGCGCCGAGACGTGCGCGGGCAGCGATCGCACGATCTCGAGTATCCGCGGACTCTTCAGAAACGAGAGCTTGCGGGTACCGAAGTGGTAGAGCAGCGCGCCGAAGGACTCCGGCCGCAGCGCCACCCGCGGATGCAGCTCCCATCGGGTATCGAGATCGAGCATGGTCGCCGCGCCCGTCAGTAAACGCCGCACATACCGTCGATGGAGACCTCTTCGATGAGGGTCTCCTCGACCAGCGGCGCTTCCTCGATCGATCGCGACTCGGCCGCCCCGATCCGTCCGGTGTTTTCGGTTTCGGTGTGTCCGATGGATCCGTACTCCGGCATGCCTACCTCCGCGATATAACCGGTTTCCACAGCCACTGGTGTAGCCGCCATCACACAATAACGTCACTAGCTGACAAAATGGAACAGCGGATGTGCACGTCCGCCCGTGCACCCGCGCGGACGCACACCGACCGAGTCGGGGCCGCGCGCTCTAGACTGCGGGTGGCAAGCAGCTGAACAGGACGTGACGGGCGATTCAACCCGTAGTGGCAGAGGTGGCATGGGAGTCGGACGAATACAGACGAGCGGGGGCGGAAAAACCCCGCGGTGCGAACTCGAGGGCCGGAGGCGCCAGCATGCGTAACCACGGAGGCCCTGGGAGCACCACGAATCGAACACTCTCGGAGTCCGAGATCGTCGAGGCCGCGTTGCGGGTGGTCCGCCAGGACGGCGTGGAGAAGTTGTCGATGCGACGACTGTCCCGTGAGCTCGGCGTTTCCCCGATGGCGCCGTACTACTACGTCGCGGATAAGCGCGAGCTGCTCGATCTCGTCGCGACCGCGGCGCTGACCGGAGTTCGCAAGCCACCGGCCGATTCCGGACCGTGGCAGCACCGGTTACGGGATCTGATCGACCAGATCGATGAGAAACTGCGCAAGCATCCCGGACTCGGCGATGTACTGATCGAACAGATGCTGGGAAAACAGCTCGACCTGATCGCCGCGATCATGGAGATCCTGTTCGAGGCCGGCTTCAACGACCGCAATGTGCTCGCCGGATACGCGACGATCCACACCTACCTGTTCGGCCGCCGCCGGGTAAACCCCAGGGAACCGCAGCCGCTGGTGGATATCGCACTGCCCGAGTCAGTGGCACGGGCCATCGAATACATGCCCGATCTGCGCGGAAAGTACGCCTACGACTTCGCCATGGAGGTGCTGATCGCGGGCTTGGAAGCCCAGCTTGTCCGTCAGCCCGATCCCGACGTACGATGAAACTGAAACACGTTCTAGTTTTGGTTCGGTTCGAGAGGACACCATGACCACCGTCGAGGTCCCACACGGTTCGCGTTCGGTCGTGCTGCGGGTAGCCGCGGTTATCGCCGAGACGTCGGACACCTGTTCGCTGGTCTTCGACGTCCCGGACGAGCTGCGCGAACGCTTGCGCTATCAGCCCGGCCAGTTCCTCACCCTGCGCATCCCCAGCGAGCTGACCGGCTCGGTGGCCCGCTGCTATTCGCTGGCCAGCTCGCCGTTCACCGACGACAAGCCCAAGGTGACGGTCAAGCGCACCGTGGGCGGCTACGGGTCGAACTGGGTGTGCGACAACATCAAAGTGGGCGACGCGATCGAAGTGCTGCCGCCCTCGGGCGTATTCACGCCGAAGGATCTCGACGACGATCTGCTGCTGTTCGGCGCGGGCAGCGGCATCACGCCGGTGATGTCCATTCTGAAATCGGCGCTGGCACGTGGCTCCGGCCGAATCGTATTGGTGTACGCCAATCGCGATCCGGAGTCGGTGATCTTCGCGGGCGAGCTGCGCGAATTGGCCGAGAAGCATCCGCAGCGGCTCACCGTGATCCACTGGCTCGAGTACCTGCAGGGGCTGCCGACCGTCGACGGTTTGGCCGCCCTGGTCGCGCCGTACACGAGCTACCACGCCTTCATGTGCGGACCCAAGCCGTTCATGGACCGAGTGCACGACGCACTCGCCCAACTCGAGGTGCCACGCTCGCGCACCCATGCCGAGGTGTTCAATTCCCTTGCGGGAGATCCGTTCGCGGATCAGGCGGCGGTCGAGGTGACCGACGAGGAGGCCGCCGATGCGGCCACCGTCGAGGTCGAACTCGACGGCGAGGTGCACGAGCTGAAGTGGCCGCGCAAGCAGACCCTGGTCGACATCATGCTGTCGAAGGGCCTTGATGTGCCTTACTCCTGCCAAGAAGGCGAATGCGGATCCTGTGCGTGCACCGTGCTCGAGGGCAAGGTCGAAATGGACAATGCCGAAATCCTCGACCCCGAGGACATCGAGAACGGCTATATCCTCGGCTGCCAGGCACATCCGGTCACCGATCACCTGCGCATCCAATTCTGAGCGCCCGTGGGGCGACCCCACCCCCCGAACTGCGGGGCTTCACCCCTTGGACCTGCGCCTCGGGCGGGCGCAACCCGTTACAGCTTGCGGTAGTGCAGGCGTAAGGCGGGATCGAGGCGCTCGGTCGCGTAACTCAGTGCGGTGCGGCCCATGTCCGCCGCATGCTTGTCGAGGAAGCCGGTGAGCAGTCGCTCGTCGACGCGCTTGCCGGCCTCACGCAGCATCCAGCCGAACGCCTTCTGGATCAGATCACGGCGATCGGCGAGGAGTCGTTCGCCGAGTTCGAAGGTGGTCGAGGCATCGCCCGCCTTGATGAACGCCAAGGTCGTCAGCAGTGCCACCCGCCGCTCCCAGAGCGATTCCGCCTGTGCGAGTTCGAAGACCAGATCGCGAGGTCGGTCGAGTAGCCAAGGGCCGATGATGTTTTCGGCGGAGACGTCGACCAGATCCCAGTTGTTCACCCGGCCGCGGCGCACCGCGGCGAGGTAGAGCTTGACCATCGCCGCCTGCGCATCGATATCGAGCGTGCGCGATTTGGTTGCCTTGGCGAATCTGGCATTGAGGATGATCAGCGCGGCAAACCGATCCTCGTGCACGGCACTGTCCAGAAGTACGTCGATCTGGTCGAGCGGAAGTGCCGCAAAGCGTTTCGCGATCGATCGTGTGACGGGCACGCGCACACCGAGGAAGACATCGCCAGCGCCGTACTCACCGGGCCCGGTCTTGAAGAACCGCTGCAGGTGGATGGCACCGGCCGGATCGGCGACCTCGGCCAGCGCCACATGGACCTCGGCGGCCGTCGGTAGGGCTTCAGCCATCAGTGAACCTCCGATCGTCGAGCAGGCCAAAGTCATTCAACACCGTCGAGCAACGGGGCGACCGTCGCGAATCGCCGGTCCTACTCCTGCGCTCGCAGAATCCGCCCCGACTCGAAAGCCGCCGCGCTGGTGGGCAATTCACCCGGCCGACCGCTGTTGCGCACCCACACCTCACCGGCGCCGGTGGTCGGCCTGCCGAGCGCCTCCATACGCCGAATCGTCTGCGCCGCAACGGCTTGTGCGCTGTCGAACAGTCGCACACCGTCCGGCAGCGCGGCCACAATGGCATCGATGACCAGCGGGTAGTGGGTGCAGCCGAGCACCACACCTTCCACATCGTCCGGCGTCTGGTCGGCCGCGCGCGCGATCGAATCATGGGCCGCGACCAGATCACCGCGGTCGATCGAATCCGCCAAACCATGGCAGGCGATGCCGACCACCTTCGCATCACCGCCGAAGCGAGTGATCAGATCCGCCTGGTATCGGCTGGCCGTTGTCGCCGCGGTGGCCCACACCGCGACCGATTTGCATACCGCCGCGGCGGGTTTGATCGCGGGGACCGTGCCGATCACCGGAATGCCCGGCCCGACCTCGGCGCGCACCTCGTCCAAGGCGGTGACGCTGGCCGTATTGCACGGCAGCACGAGGACTTCCGCCCCGAGCCGAACCGAACTACGCGCCGCGTCGACCACCCGGTCGGTCACCCACTGTTCGGGCTTGGGACCCCACGGCGCGCCATCCGGGTCCAACTGGAGTAGCAGGTCGACATCGGGCCGCAGCTTGCGCAGCCAGGCGGCCGTGGGCAGCAACCCCAGCCCGGAATCGATGAGCGCGACGATCACCCGACCACCGTATTACAACCGATAACCACACCCTATTCGGCCGCCGAGCATGATGTTCGGCGCGACCTGGGGGTAATCGCTACGGCTGGCTGGCCGCAAGCAGGTCCGCGATCGGCGCACCCGCGGCGATCTTCGCGCGGACCTTCATCACCTGACCGGTCATTCCGGCGCCGACCACCCCGGTCAAATTGCCGTGCTGGGAGTAGTAGGCGAGGAACTTGCGGCCGTCGTCGGAGACGATGTGGATTTCGTCGTCGGCCTTCGGGGTGCCGAGCGCCTGGATCTTCACGTCGTACTGATCGCTCCAGAAGTACGGCACCCGGGCCGCGGTCGGCGGATCGGCGCCGAGCAGCGCGCATGCCAGCAGCCGCGCCTGCTCACCGGCGTTGGTCCAGTGCTCGACGCGCTTGCGCTGCCCGGTCTGGTGCAGCCAGGCGGCCACATCACCGACTGCCCACACCCCCTCGACCGAGGTGCGCCCGACCTCGTCCGCGAGTATGCCGCCACCGGCCGAGGGCTCGGCGAGTGCGATATCGGAATCGGTGAGCCATTCGGTCACCGGCCGGGAACCGACACCGATGACCACCAGATCGGCGGCCACCTCGTTGCCGTCGGAAAGCCGGGCCCCGCGTACATGATCGTTATCGGAGAGGAAGGTGTCCAGGCCGGTTTCGCAGCGCAGATCGACGCCCTCGTCCCGATGCATGCGAGCGACCAGCGCACCGATCTCGACACCGAGCACCGAGGCCAGCGGCGTCGGCTGCGGTTCGATGAGCACGACCTCGACGCCGCTGGCACGGAAGCTCGCCGCGAGTTCACAGCCGATGAACCCGGCACCGACCACCAGGGCCGTCCCCGCGCCGGACAATTCGTCGCGCAGCGCGGCGGCGTCGGCGTAGTCGCGCAGTACGTGCACGCCGCGCAGATCGGGCAGCCCGGGCAGGCGGCGCGGGCGCAGACCCGTCGCGATGATCAACTGGTCGTAATCGAGCATGCCGCCGTCGGCCAGGCGCACTCGGCGCGCGGCGGTGTCGACACCGACCGCCTCGGTATTCAGCCGCAGGTCGATCTGCTTCTCGTCGAAGAATTCGGCGGGACGCAGAGTGGTGTCGTCGGTTTCGCCGCGGACGAACTGCTTCGACAGCGGCGGGCGATCGTAGGGCAGCCGCGACTCCGCACCGACGAGGATCAACTCACCCTCGTATCCGGCGCGGCGCAGCTCCTCCGCTGTGCGCAAACCGGCCAGACCAGCTCCGATGATCACAATCGGCCCGTTCATTCCTCCACCTCGCTGGCGCTCGGCTCCGGCGTGACCGGATCGCCCGATTGTGTCTTCAGTTCGCTCACTGCGCTCACTCACGCGCCTTCACCTCGCTGGCGCTCCGCTCGGGCGTGACCAGGCCACCCGGCAGTGTCCATGGTTCGCTCGCTGCGCTCACTCACGCGACCTTCCCTTCGGCAGTGCCTGGCACCCGCCGGGTCCAGTTGACATTCGTCACCGAGGTGACACGAAGCTAACCCTAGCGTTTGCTTGGTTGCAGATCGCCGTGAGGACCATCACTTCGCGTTATCCGAACCTATCGGTGCGCAATCGTATCCAGATCTATATTGATCGGGCGGTCAATCAGAGTTAGATCTGAGTCAGGAGAACAGTTCAGAGCCCGAGGAGGCAAGCCATGTTCACCGAAAGTCGCGCGCAGGATCTCCTGGCCGTCCTGCTGGGCATCTTCACCGCGCTGTCACCCCTGTGGGTGAACACGAACACCAATGGCACGTGGTCGCTGATCGTCTTGGGCGTGCTCATCGCCCTTACCGGCCTGACGCAGATGTACCGCGCGACCCTGGCGGCCGCCGACTTTGCCATGGGCCTGTTCGGCGCCTTGCTGTTCGTCTCGCCATGGGCGATGAGCTACAGCGGCTACCATGGCGCATCCTGGACCGCATGGATAGTGGGCGTGGTGACGGTAGCGGTCGCAGTAGCGGCGCTGCCGACGGTGTCGGATCGGTTGCACGAGATGGCACCGCATCACTGATGCACATGCCGAAATCCGAGCGAGCCGGGCGTCGTCGCCGTGCGAAAGTCGACGGCGACGCCCGTCAGCTCATTCTCGATGCCGCGGAACGACTCTTCGCGGCGCAGGGATTCGATGCGACCGCGACAGCAGCCATCGCCGAGGGTGCCGGTGTCCCCAAGGGGCTGGTTTTCTACTACTTCCCCACCAAGGATTCGATCCTGTCCGCCCTGATGGCCGAGCGGGTGCCCGCCCAGCCCATCGCCGATATCGGCACTGTGGTCACACCCGGCGATCCGGCGGCCAGTCTGATCAATCTCGATGCCGCGCTCAATTTGCGCGATCACGATTCGTCGGTGCTGCGCGTGATCATGTGGCGCGAGGCCGATACCCATCCCGACGTCCGCCGCCAATTGCGCCGCCTGCGCGATCAACTGCTCGATGTCACCGTCCGGGTGCTGCAGGCCAGCGCGCCCGCTCCGGTCCAGCCCGGCACGCTGCGCGCGTGCGCCGCGGCCTGGGTTTCGGCGATGTTCGCCATTGCCAGCAGCGATCGGCTGCATGCGCTCGACGGGCTGCCGCTGCCGACCGCGGACGAAATCTGCAATGTGGCCCAGGTCGTCGCGGCGGGTATGACGCAGCTCGGCTGAGCACCGAAATCTGAAAGACTCGTCTTCCCAATGCGGCTCCGCAGCGCGTGATACAAGTTCCAGTTGTGGAGATCAATCGAATCCTTCGAGATCTCACCGGTCTCGCGATGCGCGCAGTGATTGCCGGTTTGCTGGTCAGCGCCTCGATGACTGTCCTGTGCGATACCGCGGCCCAGGCCACACCGATTTATCCCGAACCGGATCCGGACCCCTTCTATGCGGCACCACCTGATCTGGCGAATAAGGAACCGGGTGAGGTGCTCGCGACGCGGCAGCAGCCGCCGATATTGATCTTTCCCGAAACCACCGTCACGCTGATCAAGTTCCGTTCCACAAACTCCACCGGCCAACCGATCGCGGCGACCACCACGGTGCTGACACCGCGCTCACATCAACCCGATGGGCCGGTGCTGTCCTATCAGCACATCATCAATGGCCTCGGTGCACAGTGCGCGGTCTCCCGCGTGCTGTACACCTCCGATCCGAATCTGCAGGTCCGCGAGGCGGTCGTGCTCAATGCCCTGCTGCTGAGCGGGTGGAGCATCGCGCTGCCCGACCACCTCGGACCGACCTTCGCCTACGGTGCGGCCCGGCTCGGCGGCCAGATCACCCTGGACGGCATTCGCGCTGTGCGCCAGGTTCCCGAACTAGCCGCCGCAGACAGCCGAGTCACGATGGCCGGATATTCCGGCGGCGGTATGGCCACCGCATTCGCCGCCGCGATGGCGCCGACCTACGCACCGGAACTCGATATCGCGGGCGCGGCGATCGGTGGCGTACCGATGAATTTGGTGACAATGCTGGAGGGGGTGAGTTTCAATCCGCATCCGGCATTCGGACTGCTGATGGCCGCCGCTATCGGAATGGAGCGGGAATATCCGGACCGTTTTCCGATCAGCGATAATCTGAACCCGAGCGGGGTGGCCGCACGCACAGCCATCGCCAACGGTTGCACCAATGAAATCCTCGTCACCGGCGCGGGACACAGCGTCCGGGATTACGCGAGCAATATGTCCCTCGTCAGCAATCCCAATGCCAGAGCGGTGGTCGAGGAGAACAGTCTGGAACTGTACGACGGAATCCCGAAAATTCCGATATTCGAATGGCATTCGCCCACTGATCCGCTCGTCCCGACCGACGCGATCCTCAATGTCGATCGCCGGTACTGCGCGGCCGGAGTGCCATTGCAGGCCGAACTCACCTACGCCCCCGAACATCTGAGCGCCGCCATCCTCGGTATCCCGGCGGTGCTCGACTGGCTCGCCGCCCGCTTCCGCGGCGAACCGGCACCGAGCAACTGCTAGTCGGCGAATCCCCTAGAACGCCGAACGGCGCCGCCCCTTTCGGAGCGACGCCGTTCGACAGCGATTCAGTGCATCACTTGATGATCTTCGTGACGCGACCGGCGCCGACGGTGCGGCCACCCTCGCGGATCGCGAAGCGCAGACCCTCGTCCATGGCGACCGGCTGGATCAGCTTGACGAGCATCTCGGTGTTGTCACCGGGCATGACCATCTCGGTGCCCTCGGGCAGAGTCACAACGCCCGTCACGTCCGTGGTACGGAAGTAGAACTGCGGACGGTAGTTGTTGAAGAACGGCGTGTGGCGGCCACCCTCGTCCTTGGACAGGATGTAGGCCTGACCCTCGAACTCGGTGTGCGGGGTGGTGGTGCCCGGCTTCACGACGACCTGGCCACGCTCGACATCTTCGCGCTTGATACCACGAACCAGCAGACCGACGTTGTCGCCAGCCTGGCCCTGGTCGAGCAGCTTGCGGAACATCTCGATACCGGTGACGGTGGTCTTGGTGCTCTTCTCGCGGATGCCGACGATCTCGACTTCCTCGTTCACGTTGATGACACCGCGCTCGACACGACCGGTGACAACGGTGCCACGACCGGTGATCGTGAAGACGTCCTCGACCGGCATCAGGAACGGCTTGTCGGTCTCACGAACCGGGTCCGGGATGGACTCGTCGACCGCGGCCATGAGCTCCAGCACCGACTCGGTCCACTTGGGGTCGCCCTCGAGCGCCTTCAGACCGGAAACGCGCACGACCGGCGCTTCCTCGTCGAACTCCTGCGAGGCCAGCAGTTCGCGGACCTCCATCTCGACGAGCTCGAGGATCTCGTCGTCGTCGACCATATCGGACTTGTTCAGCGCGACCAGGATGTAGGGCACGCCGACCTGGCGGGCGAGCAGCACGTGCTCACGGGTCTGCGGCATCGGGCCGTCGGTCGCGGCGACCACGAGGATGGCACCGTCCATCTGCGCCGCACCGGTGATCATGTTCTTGATGTAGTCGGCGTGACCCGGCGCGTCGACGTGTGCGTAGTGGCGCTTCTCCGTCTGGTACTCGACGTGGGAGATGTTGATCGTGATACCACGAGCCTTCTCCTCCGGCGCCTTGTCGATCTGATCGAACGCGAACGCCGCGTTCAGATCCGGGTACTTGTCAGCCAGCACCTTGGTGATCGCTGCGGTCAGCGTGGTCTTGCCGTGGTCGACGTGACCGATGGTGCCGATGTTGACGTGCGGCTTCGTCCGCTCGAACTTCGCCTTCGCCACTTGGTGTCCTCCTGGACTTGTTGGTGCGTGCAGTTGCAGCAGTGCGGTTTACATATTTGGGGGTCGTGCATGACTCCCGGCTGATCAGGGCAAGTCTTGCACCTGCCCCGATCGGACTTATTCGCCGGTCGCCTTGGCGATGATCTCCTTCGACACGTTGGCCGGAACCTCCGCGTACGAGTCGAACACCATGGAGTAGTTCGCCCGGCCCTGGGTCTTCGACCGCAGATCGCCGATGTAACCGAACATCTCCGAGAGCGGAACCAGCGCCTTGACGACACGGGCACCACTGCGTTCCTCCATGGCCTGGATCTGGCCACGGCGGGAATTCAGGTCGCCGATCACATCGCCCATGTAATCCTCGGGCGTGATGACCTCGACCGCCATCAGCGGTTCGAGGATCACCGGACCGGCCTTACGGGCCGCTTCCTTCAGGGCCTGCGAGCCGGCGATCTTGAAGGCCATTTCCGACGAGTCGACGTCGTGGTACGCGCCGTCGAGCAGCGTGACCTTCAGGTTCACCAGCGGGTAGCCCGCGAGCACACCGTACTGCATGGCATCCTGCGCGCCCGCGTCCACCGAAGGGATGTATTCGCGAGGCACGCGGCCACCGGTGACCTTGTTCTCGAACTCGTAGGTCGCACCATCCTCGCCGACGAACGGGTCGAGAGCGATGATGACCTTCGCGAACTGGCCGGAGCCACCCGTCTGCTTCTTGTGGGTGAACTCGAGCTTCTCGACCGACTTGGTGATCGTCTCGCGGTAGGCAACCTGCGGCTTGCCGACGTTCGCCTCGACCTTGAACTCGCGCCGCATGCGGTCGACGAGGATGTCCAGGTGCAGCTCGCCCATGCCGCCGATGACGGTCTGGCCGGTCTCCTGATCCAGCTTCACCGAGAAGGTCGGGTCCTCCTCGGCGAGCTTCTGGATCGCGGTGCCCAGCTTCTCCTGGTCGGACTTGGTCTTGGGCTCGATCGAGACCTCGATGACCGGGTCCGGGAAGGTCATGGACTCGAGCACGATCTGGTTGTTCGGATCGCACAGAGTGTCGCCGGTGGTGGTGTCCTTGAGGCCGATCACCGCGTAGATGTGACCCGCACTCACCTGAGGAACCGGGTTCTCCTTGTTGGAGTGCATCTGGAACAGCTTGCCCAGGCGCTCCTTCTTGCCCTTGGTCGCGTTGATGACCTGGGCGCCGGAGTCGACCTTGCCCGAGTACACGCGAATGTAGGTCAGCTTGCCGAAGAACGGGTGCACGGCGATCTTGAACGCCAGCGCGGCGAACGGCTCGTCCGCACTCGGCTTGCGCGTGATGACCTCGTCCTCCTTGCCGGGGACGTGGCCCTGCACGGACTCGACATCCAGCGGCGAGGGCAGGTAGTCCACGACGGCGTCGAGCATGGGCTGCACACCCTTGTTCTTGAACGCCGAACCACACAGCACGGGGTACAGCTCCGAGGTCACCGTCAGCTTGCGGATGGCACCCTTGATCTCGTCGATCGTGAGGTCCTCGCCACCGAAGAACTTCTCCAGCAGCGCCTCGTCCGACTCGGCGACGGTCTCGAGCAGCTCCTGGCGATACTGCGCGGCCTTCTCCGCGAGATCCGCCGGGATTTCCTGGACCTCGTACTTCTCACCGAGCTTGGTCTCGCCGGTCCACACCTTTGCGTTCATCTCGACCAGGTCGACGATGCCCTCGAAGGTGTCCTCCGCGCCGATCGGCAGCTGGATGACCAGCGGCCTCGCGCCGAGGCGGTCCTTGATGGTCTGCACGGTGAAGTAGAAGTCCGCACCGAGCTTGTCCATCTTGTTGACGAAGCAGATACGCGGCACGTCGTACTTATCGGCCTGACGCCACACCTGCTCGGACTGCGGCTCGACACCTTCCTTGCCGTCGAAAACCGCGACGGCGCCGTCGAGCACGCGCAGCGAACGCTCCACCTCGACGGTGAAGTCCACGTGGCCCGGGGTATCGATGATGTTGATCTGGTTCTGGTTCCAGAAACACGTCACCGCCGCCGAGGTGATGGTGATGCCGCGTTCCTGTTCCTGTTCCATCCAGTCGGTGGTCGATGCACCGTCGTGGGTCTCACCGATCTTGTAGTTCACACCGGTGTAGAACAGGATTCGTTCGGTTGTCGTCGTCTTGCCCGCATCAATGTGGGCCATGATGCCGATGTTGCGGACCTTTTTCAGGTCGGTGAGCACGTCCTGTGCCACGGAAATCTTCCCCGCTCTGCTCTGTTAGCGATCAGCTAGTTGGGATTCTCGGGGACGACCGGCGAGGTCGTCACTATGTCAACGCCGGAAGCGGCACCGAAGTGCCGCCGCGGCCGTATCTGACCCGGCATGTTCGGGACCCTGCGTGGTGACGACCGGCTGTCGCCTCCGGGCCTGACCTCACATGCCGTATGCCTGCCGCCCCCACCAACGATGGGCCGGGGCAGACCTCACCAGCGGTAGTGCGCGAATGCCCGGTTGGACTCGGCCATCTTGTGCGTGTCCTCGCGGCGCTTCACCGAAGCGCCGAGGCCGTTGCTGGCGTCGAGCAGCTCGTTGGCGAGACGCTCGACCATCGTCTTCTCACGCCGTGCCCGGGAGAAGTTGACCAGCCAGCGCAGCGCCAGGGTATTGGCGCGACCCGGCCGGACCTCGACGGGCACCTGGTAGGTCGCGCCGCCGACGCGGCGGGGCTTCACCTCGAGCGACGGCTTGACATTGTCGAGCGCGCGCTTGAGGGTGACGACCGGATCGGTGCCGGTCTTCTCGCGCGCCTGCTCCAGCGCGCCGTAGACGATGCGCTCGGCGGTGGACTTCTTGCCGTCCAGCAGGATCTTGTTGACCAGCTGAGTAACCAGCGGCGAACCGTAGACCGGGTCGTTGATCAGCGGACGCTTGGGTGCGGGGCCCTTGCGTGGCATATCAGCTCTTCTCCTTCTTGGCGCCGTAACGGCTGCGGGCCTGCTTGCGGTTCTTCACACCCTGGGTGTCGAGCGAGCCACGGATGATCTTGTAGCGGACACCCGGCAGGTCCTTCACACGACCGCCGCGGACGAGCACCATCGAGTGCTCCTGCAGGTTGTGGCCCTCACCCGGGATGTAGGCCGTGACCTCGACCGCGCTGGTCAGGCGAACACGCGCGACCTTGCGCAGCGCGGAGTTCGGCTTCTTCGGGGTGGTGGTGTACACACGGGTGCACACGCCACGACGCTGCGGGCTCCCCTTGAGGGCCGCGGTCTTGGTCTTGGCGACCTTGTCGCGACGACCCTTGCGGACCAGCTGGTTGATGGTTGGCATAGACCGGCTTTCCTTAATTAGTTAACGCGGTGTCTGGAACTAACGTCTTTGTCATCGAGCGTTCACTCGCACGTCCGGCCGCGTTTCTCGCGTCCCGAGGTCGGGCGTGTCGCGCGCAAGACATATCCCGAATTCCGGGCACGCCGGAAAGGTCGGCCGCTTTCGCTGGCCTACGTTTGCGCACAAACTTGCCCGCATGCTTCCGGGCACAGCGATCCACGATACCCGTGGGCGCGACACAGGGTCAAAGTGGGGGTCGATCAGACACCCGACAGGCCCACTACCATCTGCGTGGTTACCGCGCGAGATTCAACGTCAGCTCGACCAATTTCTGGGCACCCACACACGGATCGGGATGCCCGCCGGGATGGTAGTTGACCCACCAGCCGATGATGCCGGTATCGGCTGCGCCCGCACTCACGCCGCACGAGTCCGGATCATTCGGACGTGTCGTCTTCAGACCGCGCCGCCCCTGCACGGTGATGTTCTCGGTGTTGTAGCCGAGCTTGTCGTTAGTGGACTTCTCGTTGTTCAGCGAGCCTTCCTCGTACCAGTTCAGGGTTACCATGGCGTTTCCGCCGGGCGCGCCGGCCACGTCCCACATGCAGACAGCCCCATAGAACGACGGTTGGGGGAAGGCGCCTTCACCTACGGCCGCACCGATCTGATCCATCGCCACCGCATCGCATTCTCGCAGCAGCTTGTCGAAATTCGTGTTGACCGTCGTAGTTCCGCTACCCCCAGCGGGATGCGCCGAACCCTTGACCGTCTTCCCACAACCCGCCGTGAATACGGCTATTGCGAGCACGGTGAGAGCGATGGCGGCGACCCGAATGCCTGATCGTGAACTCATGCTTTCGTCCCTCATTGCAGCCGCTGCACGGTCAACTCGGCAAGCTTGCGCATTCGATCACATGGATTTCCCGATGCGCCGAAGAACCCGAACGACATTGACCATTCGAAGAAGTCGTCATCGAGTTGCACAGCGAGATCGCACACTTGACCGCTGGGATCGAGTGCCTGGAATCCAGTGCGGCCACCGACTTCGATCTTCTCGGGGCCCCGCCCCTGGGTGGACACCCACGCTCGCTCGCGGTCGATGGGGCTCCCCCGATAAGAAGCGAAGGTAACGCTGGGCGAACTTTGACCAGCCGATTGCCAATTACATCCGACCGAGTTCTTGAATACCCGCGATATCTGCGGCAGTCCCGCGACGGCGCGGATCTCGTCATCGGTGACATGGCCACACTCGCCAGCGAACGGACCTAGTGACGCGACCTTCGGCGGGGGACGCAGCGACGGACTCGATGAATCGGAGTCGCCGCCCGAACCGCATGCCGACAACGCCAACGTCAACGCCAAGGAGGTGCCGATGACGATTGCCGACGGGATCCGCATGCCGTGAACTCTACCTACCAGGACTCGACATGGCCGGAGACACGGTCTCCGACATCGCCGGGTTCCACAGCACGCCCATACCCGCTACGCTGAAACTGCTTGACTACGTTAACCATTGGGGGGGAACCATGTTGAAGAGGTTGGCTGTTGCCGTCTTGATCGTCGCGGGGTTGTCGGGCGGCCTCGCCGGAACGGCTTCCGCCGGAGGGGACTTCCTCGGCCGCTACTACTGGCTGAACGACTGCCTCGATGCCGCGAACCAACAGCAACGGAATGGGAATCCACATGCCCATTGTGAGCCGACGGTGATCAATGGCGTAGAAGTTTACAACCTCTACGCAAATTGACAGCTTGCGCAAGAGTTCTCTGCGCGCATCTTGATCTACCGGCGGAACCCGGGGTGCAGCCCGCTGTGCGGTGCGGGCCGCACCGACCGGGCAGGATCAGAGGTTGCCGCGCACCGCTTGTTCGCGTTCGATCGCCTGGAACAGGGCCTTGAAGTTGCCCTTGCCGAAGCCGAGTGAGCCATGGCGTTCGATGAGTTCGAAGAAGACGGTCGGGCGGTCGGTCAGCGGTTTGGTGAAAATCTGCAGCAGGTAGCCGTCTTCGTCGCGGTCGACCAAGATGCCGCGGCGCTGTAGCTCCTGCACCGGGACGCGAACGTGGCCGATACGCGCCCGCAGTTCGGGATCGGAGTAGTAGGTGTCCGGAGTCTCGAGGAATTCGACGCCCTCGCGGCGCAATACGTCGACGCATTCGAGGATGTCGCTGGTGGCCAGCGCGATGTGCTGTACGCCGGGGCCGCGGTAGAACTCGAGGTATTCATCGATCTGGGAGCGCTTCTTACCGATCGCGGGTTCGTTGAGCGGGAACTTCACTCGGTGATTGCCATTGGCCACCACCTTGCTCATCAGCGCCGAGTATTCGGTGGCGATATCGTCGCCGACGAATTCGGCCATATTCGTGAATCCCATGACGCGGCGGTAGAACTCGACCCACTGGTCCATCATGCCGAGCTCGACATTGCCGACGACATGGTCGATGGCCTGGAACAGCCTGGTCGGGGTGCCGGCGCGCGGCTGATACCCGGAGTGGCGGGCGACATATCCGGGCAGATATGGCCCGTAGTACTTGGAGCGGTCGATCAGCGTATGCCTGGTCTCGCCGTAGGTGGCCAGGGCGGCCGAACGGACCGTCCCGAATTCGTCTGTGTCGGCGTGTGGTTCGACGAGGATCGTCGCGCCGTGTGTGCGCGCCCAGGCGATGCAGCGGTCCACATCCGGAACCTCGAGTGCGATATCGACAATGCCGTCGCCGTGCCGATCGTGGTGCGCGACCAGCGGGCTGTCCGGGGCGACCGCGCCGGTGATGACGAATCTGGCCGCACCGCTGCGCAACACATACGCCTTGTGATCACGATTGCCGGTCTCCGGACCGGAGTACGCCTCCAGCCGCATACCGAAGGCGGATTCCATGAAGTGTGCGGTCTGGGTTGCGTTGCCGACCACCCAGACCAGCGCGTCCCAGCCGATGACCGGGAACGGATCGACGCTGTCGTCGTGATCGACCAGCCCGACCAGGCGGCGCAACTCACCGTCGGTGGGCTGCGGGACGCTCGGTCGCTGGGCGTTCGGCAGATGCTCGATGGTCATGAACCAAGGAAATCGCCAGCCCCTCGAATAGGCAACATCATCGGTTTCGGTTAGCCACTATGGCGATATCGGCTAGCAAGTCGCCCCTGATGCTGGACAATTTGAATAGCACCACAAGTGACCCGCACCACGCCGGTCGCGCCCCGAACGGAGGCCGTCATGTCGCGCACGCCCGCGAAACTGGATGAACTCGATCTCGCCATCCTCACCGCGATGCACGAGTATCAGAAGGCGGGCATTCTCGAGCTGTCCCGGCGCACCCGGGTTGCCAGGGCCACCGTCCAGTCGCGGATCGGCCGGATGGAGGAGTCGGGCGTCATCTCCTCCTATGATCCGCAGATCGACGTCACCGCAGCGGGTTTCGATGTGCAGGCCTTCGTCACCTTGGAAATCGCACAGGGTGCACTGGATACGGTGGCGGCCGAACTCGACGCGATTCCCGGTGTACTGGAGGCATATGCGACCACCGGCTCCGGCGATGTGCTGTGCCGGATCGGCGCGGATTCCCATGCCGGACTACAGGCGGTGCTGTTGAGCATCGACCGGACGAGTTCGGTCGTGCGCTCGCACAGTGTGATCGTGCTTTCGACGGTGGTCGCGCATCGGACGCTGCCGCTATTGCGCACACTGACACCCACCGGGACCACCAAAGCGCCCGCATACCGGGACAACTCGGAGCGCTGAACCAGCTAGGCTCGCACTGCGCTGTCACCGAGTACAGGATTTCCATGAGCGAGCCTGCCGAATCCACCACCGCCACACCGCATGCCCGCGCCACCTGGGCTGAGCTGTTCTTCGATCTGGTGCTGGTCTTCGCGGTCACTCAGACCGCGCATGTGCTGGGCCAGCACACCTCGATCGCCGCCCTCGGCCACGCCCTGGTCCTGCTCGCGCCGCTGTGGTGGGGCTGGGTCGGCGTCATCATCCTGGTGAACACCGTCGAGGAGACCAATGCCCAACGTCTGGTGCTGTTCTGCAGCGGGTTGTTCATTTTCCTGATGGCGGTGGCCGCACCCGCCGCGCTCGACCAACCACGTGGGGCCGCAATGGTTTTCGCGGGTGCGCATCTGCTGTTGCGAATCGTGCTGTTCATCGCCGTCACCCGGACCAATGGCTTCGCGACCACCATCAACCCGTTCAGCATCGGACTGGTCACCGGCATAGCGATTTTCGCGAGCGCGCCGCTGCCGCAACATTCGCGCATCTGGGTCTGGACCGGGGCGCTCGTCGTGCAGTTGGGCGCACCGCTGCTGTACGGCAGGGCCGTGCGCAACCGGACGATCGGGGTCTCGCATCTGGTAGAGCGGTTCGGCCTGTTCATCATTATCGCGCTGGGCGAATCGGTGGTCGACGCGGGCGCGCAGGCAGCCTCGACCGACCTCGATCCGGCGGTGGTAACCACGCTGGTGCTGGCCTTCCTGGTCGGCGCTGGGCTGTGGTGGATCTATTTCCATCGCTCGGCGCGGCTGCTCGAACATGCGCTGGCGACCATGCCCGAGCCCGGCTTGATCGTGCGAGATGTGCTGAGCTATGGACATTTAGGACTGGTGGCCGGGCTGGTCGCGGTGGCCGTCGGGCTGGGGCATGCGGTCGCCGATCCCGGTCACACCGCGCACGGTGTCGCCGCCGCGCTCGCGCCGGGCGGCGCGGCACTGTTCCTGATCGCCCTGCTGGTGAACCGGTGGCGCTTGCTCGGCAATGTGGCCACGACTCGCGTCGTCGCGGCATTGGGTTTGATCGTGATCGCGGCGGTGTCATCGGCGCTGCCCGCCATGGCCGTGGTCGGGCTGACCGCGGCTGTGCTCGTCGCGACCGATATCGCCGAGCAGGTGGTGGCTGGACCCGGTCAACCCTTGCCCGCGGTGCGGGTCGGACGTCGATCACGCTCGACGTAGCGCTGGCCGCGCGGCACGGGGCGCTCGATGCGCCCGCTGGTCATGGACGCAAATCGGCGCCCACGTCCAATATTTCGACGCTCGGCCGCTTGTCGGCCTCCAGGAATGCGACCAGCGCGTTGGCTTCGGCGTCCACCGCGTCGCGCTCCACCGCCGTCCATTTCCGGGTCGGAGTGATGCGCTCCAGCCCCGCCGAAACCGTCTCGGGATCGAAATCCGCTATGCGGCTCCACAATCCGACGAACGGTCGTGGCGAATCCTGAGCCTGCAACCCCACCGAATGCTCGCACATCTCGAAGGCGCTCAACGCCGAACGCTCCAGCAGATGCTGGCGCGCCAGCAACGTTCGATTCAATACCCGGTTGGCGAGCTTCATGATCAGATCACCGTGCCGGCGCGCACGATGTGTCGCGCCGCGCATCGAATAGTCGAAGAATTCGGCTACAACGGCTCGAGGTCAGCGCAGGGTGACGACGACCTTGCCGGTGGCAGTGCGATTGTCGAGGGAGGCCACGGCCTCGGCGGCGCGCTCCAGCGGGTAGCGCACCGGGTCGGGCGGCGCGATCTTGCCGGAGGCCAGCAAAGCCTCGACCTCTTCCCACTGCTCGGTCAGGTAGCCCGGATGGGTCATCACCCATTCGCCCCAGGCCGCGCCGATCACCTCGACATTCTTGAGCAGCAGTCGATTCACCCTGACCGTCGGAATTTCCCCCGCGGTGAAGCCGACCACCAGCAGCCGGCCCGCCGGGGCGAGGCTGCGAATGCTGTCGGTGAACCGGTCGCCACCGACCGGATCGAGCACGATGTCCACACCGCGACCACCGGTCAGCTCCTTGACGGCCGCGAGCCAGCCGTCGGTCGACACCACATCGGTGGCGCCGTTGGCGCGCGCGACCGCCGCCTTCTCCTCGGTGCTGACCACCGCGATGACCCGGCCCGCACCCAGCGCCGCCGCCATCCGCAGCGTCGAGGTGCCGATACCGCCCGCGGCGCCGTGCACCAGCACGGTCTCCCCCTCGGCCAGCCTGCCGCGGTTGCGCAGGCAGAAATGCACGGTCAGATCGTTGAACAGGATCCCGGCCCCGGCCTCCAACGACACATTGTCCGGCAGTCGGAACACCATCTGCGTTGGCGCGACCGCGACCTCGGCGATGGCGTTGCCGAGCATGGTCAGCGCGACCACCCGATCCCCCACCGCGACATGCGCGCCCTCCGGCGCCGAACGCACGATCCCGGCCACCTCGCCGCCGACGACGAACGGCAGCTCGGGCTTCATCTGGTACAGACCCCGCGTCATCAGCACATCGGGAAACGCCACCCCGGCCGCGTGCACGTCGATGACCACGCCCCCGGGATATGCCGCGGGCTCCGCAATCGCGACGACCTCGATCGCTTCCGGCCCCTCCAGCTTGCTGACCTGGGCTGCGCGCATATGCCGACCTCTCTGTCCATTCGGCGACACTCGCATCATCACCGATGTCCTGACCAACCTAGCCACCCCCGCTCGGTCCCCTGTCCACACCACCTGTTTTTGCTATGCTGACCGCGATCTGAGGTGGGGACGAAGGGGGAGTTTTTCGTGGTGGACCAGATAAACCCGGGAACGTTGCGGGTCGACGCGGGCGCGCTGCAGACATTCGCCAAGAATCTCGGCGATGAGGCGGGCGGCATCAAGAAGCTCAATGCCGGTGACGGCTTCAACGTCGCGGCGAACGCACTGCCCGGCACCCCATTCGGCACCGCGGTGCCACCGGCCACCGATGCCGTCAACCGCAGTCTGACCCGAATCGGCGAGCGCCTCGAGAAAATCGCCTCGATCACCCACAACGCCGCGGGCGCCTTCGAAGTCGCCGAAACCGACTTCACGAACAACCTGAAGAAGATCGGCCTGGAACTGCCATGACCCTCTCCCTCGACGATGTCGCGAAGTGGGAGCCGGAACACCTCACCACCGCCGGAAACAACGCGCTCCAGCTCTCGACGGATCTGGATGCCGCAGTCCGCAAAGGAACGGAAGACACCGCGAAGCTCGGAACCGACAGGATCTGGTCCGGTGCCGCCGCCGCTGCGGCCAACACGCGGATGGGAACCGAGCAGACCCGCACCTCCGAAGTCAGTACGCGGTTGCACGAACTCCAGACGGCGTTCCAGGCCGAGGTGGGTCGACTGCAGTACCTCAAGGACGAGATCGTCAAGCTGCGCAATACGATCCAGACCGCCTCGCCGATTCCGGCGGACGGCCAGGGTCTCATCACCGGCTTCCCGGTGAACCCCGACGGAACCATCGATCCCACAGCCCGGATCGCCGAGCTGCTCGGCCCGTTGTCCGACCAGGACAACCAGAACGCGGACACCCAAAACCTCACGATACGTGCCAAGGCCGACGCGGCGAACTGGTCGAACCAGATCACCCTCAAACTGCAGGAAGCGGAGCAGGCCGCCAGCGACGCAAAAGTCGAGGTCGACACCGCCGTACAGAACCTGGAGAAGGCCTTCAACGGCCTCGGTGACCCGAATGCCGTTGTGCCGCAGCCGAAGTACACCAGCACCACACCGAGCTCGACCACGACGTCGAAGCCCAGCTACATATCCGGCAACCACAATGGCGGCGGCTCCGGAACCTCCTCCGGCAGTTCGTATTCGGGCGATACCACCTCGTACAACGTCCCCACCACCATGCCCACCGGCGATCAGAAGAAGTGGATCGAGGAAGCCATCAAGGCACTGCGCGAAAAGGGCTACAACATCAGCGACAGCGACGCCGCGATCATCGCGACCATTATCGAGAAGGAATCCGGCGGCAACCCCAACGCCATCAACCTCTGGGACAGGAATGCCGCGGCGGGCATTCCATCCAAGGGCCTGATGCAGACCATCGACCCGACCTTCAACGCCTACAAGTTGGACGGCCACGACGACATCTGGAACCCGGTCGACAACATCATCGCGGGCACTCGCTATGCGATCGAGCGCTACGGCGCGCTCTCGAATGTCCCGGGTATCGCGGCGATGAGCCAGGGCAACGGCTACGTCGGCTACTGACGCGGCGCGAAGCTCTGGTCCCGTTCGGCGAGGGCGGTGCGGAGTTCGGCGATGGCGGTGGGACCGACGCCATGCAGTGCGGCAAGATCACGTTCGGTCCATGCGGTCAGGTCGGCCAGGCGCTGGATTCCGGCGGCGGCCAGGGCGCGTTCGGCCGGTTTGCCGAGTTCGGCGGGCAGGTCGGTGCCGGGCATGGCCCCATGCTGCTCCGGGGGACCGACATCGGTGGGTAGAGGCGGCTCGACGCGAGGGTGTGACGTACGCCCCGTAAAGTCGTCTCAGAACAGCAGCGTAAAGAACGCGGCACACCGTGCAGCGCGAGGAGCACCAGTGTCACTCGATCAGCCACTCGCCCCGCTTCCCCAGGAGGGCATGGGGTTTGCGTCGGCGTGGCCCATCCGGGCTGGCGATGTCGATCCGTACAACCGCTTGCGGTTCGACGCCGTCGCACGTTATCTGCAGGACATCGCCTGGGAACAACTGCAGCAGACGAATCTGCATACCACCGATCCGAGCTGGATCGTCCGTCGTACGGTCATCGATGTCATCCGGCCGATCCTGTGGCCCGACGAGGTGCGGCTGCTGCGGTGGTGTTCGAGCATGTCCACCCGGTGGACGAATATGCGGGTGCGCATTACCAGCGCGAACGGCGGATTGATCGAGACCGAGGGCTTCTGGATCAATATCAGCGAGTCCAACAATATGCCCGCGAGAATCAGCGACGATGGCCTCGCCTACCTGGCACAGACCACCCATGAGCACCGCTTGCGCTGGCGGCCGTATCTCACCGACGCCACCCCACCGGAATCGGATACCGATATGCCGTTCCCGGTGCGGGCTACCGATATCGACCAGTACAACCACGTCAACAATGCCTGTTACTGGCAGGCCGTGGAACAGTTCCTGGTCGAATACCCCAAGCTGGTCGCGGGACCGCATCGCGCGGTGATCGAGTATGTCGCGCCGGTGCTGGCGCGTCAACATGTCACCGTGCGCAGCCGCTACGAACCGGGGGACCGCTACGGGCGACCGGTGCTGCGCTTGTGGTTCGTGGTCGGCGGCACCACCACGACCGTCGTGCGCATCATGCCACTGTAAGAAAGACCGGCTCGGTTCACCGGGAACGGAGCCGGTCTCCGGCTCAGCCGCGCGCGGCCTCGAGCAGATCCGCACGCGTGGTGAACTTGACCCGCGGACGGCCCGAGGCCTTACCCGCGGACTTCTCCGCGGTATCGATCGCCTTCCAGCCCGCACGGTCGACCAGATCGGCCTGCCGCTGTTCGAGCAGCGCCTTCAGCGCGGCCCGATCCGCCTGTGGCACACCGAGTTTGCCCGTGGTGAAGTCGGCGATGAGCTGCTCAACGGTCTCCTCGGAGTCGGTACGGTTGGTACCGATGACACCGCGCGGACCGCGCTTGATCCAGCCGCTCACGTACACACCGGGCAGCGGAATACCGTCCGCGCCGATGACACGGCCGTGCTCATTGGGGATGACAGCGCGGCGCTCGTCGAAGGGTAGACCCTTGATCGGTTCGCCCTTGTAGCCGATGGAACGCAAGACCAATCCGGCGTCCAAGGTTTCGGTGCGATCGGTCGTGCGCGCCACCAATTGGCCATTCTCGCTGACCAATTCGTTGTGTGCGAACTCCACCGACTCGACATGATCGGCACCATGCAGTGCCGTCGGCGAGACCAGATAGCGGAAGACGATCCGCTTATTGGCCGGATCGCGCCGCCCCGCCGCGTATTCCTCGGCGAGGGTGTACTTCAGCTCCAGCGACGGCTCGACCTCGGGATCGTCCAGCAGCGCCTGGCTGCCCGGATCGAGCGCCAGATCGGCCTCCTCGACGATGATATCGACGCCCTTCAGATGCGTCAGTGCCAGGAACTCCGGCGAGGTGTAGGCCGCCTGCAGCGGACCGCGCCGACCGAGCACGACGACCTCGCGAATATTGCTGCCGCGCAGCGCATCCAGGGCGTGGTCGGCGATATCGGTCTTGGCGAGTTCGTCCGGGTCCACCGTCAGTACGCGGGCGACATCCAGCGCGACATTGCCGTTGCCGACGATGACCGCGCGCTCGCCGGACAGGTCGAACTCGCGATCCGCGTAGTCCGGATGTCCGTTGTACCAGGCGACGAATTCGGTCGCGGAATGGCTGCCGGGCAGATCCTCGCCTGGCACACCGAGGCGCCGGTCCGAGGAAGCGCCGACGGCGTAGATGACCGCGTGGTGATGGGCGAGCAGTTCCTCATGGGTGATGTGCGAGCCCACCTCCACATTGAGGTAGTACTGCAGCGTCTCCCGTCGGAAGGCCGATTCGAACAGCCCGGAGACCGTCTTCGTGCCCGGGTGGTCGGGGGCGACGCCCGCACGCACCAGACCCCACGGTGTCGGCAGCCGATCGAACATCTCGATCTCGACATCGCAGCGGCGCAGCAGTTCGTCGGCCGCGTAACAGGCCGCGGGCCCCGCTCCGACGATCGCGACGCGCAGCGTGCCGAGTTCCTTGGGCGGACGCGCGGGCGTGACGATCGGATCGAAGTTCGATTCGAGTGGATGGCGCTGGAAGTAGGCGGCATTGATGTCACGGAACCTGGCCAGCGACGCGGTCAGATCATCCTCGGCGAAGATGGCCTCCACCGGACACGCGTCAACGCAGGCACCGCAGTCGATACAGGTGTCGGGGTCGATGTAGAGCATCTCGGTCGTCGCGAATTCCGGCTGGTCCGGGGTGGGACGGATGCAATCGACCGGGCACTCGGTGACGCAGCTGGCGTCGTTGCAACAACGCTGCGTGATTACGTAGGCCATATTGTGCAGATCCTCGAAAATGTACCTGGGCTATAGCCACCCAAGGGGGTCGGGAGTGGTCGGGAGCGTCAACGTCGCGGTGCCGGCGGAGGGTGCCCCAGAAGGCGCCGTGATGTGATGCCGGTTTCAGTTTGCCTCGAGTATGTTCGAAGCCTCTCCTCCGGAGGGCTTACGGTATGTCCATGGTGCGGACTCTTATCCTCATGCGGCACGGTAAGTCTGCCTATCCCAACGGTATCTCCGATCACGAGCGCCCGCTGGCTCCGCGTGGTCAGCGCGAGGCCGGACTTGCCGGTCAGTGGTTACGCGAGACCCAGCCGCCGATCGATGCGGTACGCTGCTCGACCGCCACGCGCACCCGGGAAACGCTGGCCGCCACCGGAGTTACCGCGCCGGTGGTCTACGAGGCCGGCATTTATGAGGCGTCGCCGCGCACGCTCATCGAATTGGTCCAGCTCAGCCCTGACGATGTCGCGACGCTACTGGTCATCGGGCATGCGCCCGGAATGCCGTGGATGGCATGGGAGTTGGCGAGCAATCGCGATTCCGAACCGGCGATCGAGCTCAGCCGGAAGTTCCCCACGTCGGCGCTCGCGGTACTCGAATTCGACCGGCCGTGGGCGCAGGTGGACGAGGGCACCGGTGATCTGGTGCGCTTCCATATCCCGCGCTGATCGCGGGTGCTGTCAGTGCAGTAGTTTGCCGCCGACGACCACGACGACGCCGAGGACGACGAGCAGCACGAACGCGGCGAATCCGCCGAGCAGCCACCACACGACGCCGAGCGCCAGCACGAATGGCGCCACCGCGACGGCGGTGATCAATGGGCTTTCCTTGACCGTGGCCCAGGCCGAACGGGCCCTGATCCGGTCGATGTCCTTACCTGGCATGTCACCAGGGTAGGTGCGAAAACCAGTTCTCGCCGTAGAGCCGATGCGATGCCTTCCACAATGACTGCTCGCAGGTCACTGCAATGATCAGCGGATGGAATGGAAAATCGAACTCGTCGCAATTCCGGTGACCGACGTGGACCGCGCCAAGGACTTCTACACCAAGATCGGCTTCAACGCCGACCACGACCACCGCGTCAGCGAGAGCCTGCGCTTCGTCCAGCTGACCCCGCCCGGCTCCGGCTGCTCCATCTGCATCGGCGAGGGCATCACCGAAGCCGCACCGGGCAGCGTCGAAGGCATGCAGATGGTCGTCGCCAGCGCCGAGGACGCCTACCGGCAACTGGTCGCGGCGGGTGTTGAAGCCACCCCGGTGCAGGATATGGGCTGGGGCCTGTTCACCTTCTTCGCCGATCCGGATGGCAATAAATGGGCCGTACAGGAGCTCCCTCAGCGCGACTGAGGATCTCAGCCGCTCGCAACGTGCTGCTGTCGTTCTTCCCCAACCAGCTGCAGCCGATTCCGTGATTCGGCAGAATTGAGGCTTGCTTGGAGTGCGCTCCAGGTAACTACCGTCGGTTCTGTTCATCGAGGAAGGGCGAGTGCAGTGGGTCGAGCCGTAGATCAGGTTGTCGGTGATCAGCAAGTTATCGATGCGGATCAGGAGAAGCCGCAGTATTCGATCGGCGAGGCGGCCGATCGGTCGGGACTGAGTCGGGACACGCTGCGCTGGTACGAGCGGATCGGGCTGATGAACTACATCGGGCGCGACCACGCCGGGAAGCGGCGGTTCAGTAATCGCGATCTGGAGTGGTTGGCATTGATCGGCAGGTTGCGCACCACCGGGATGTCGGTCGCGGACATGGTCCGTTATGCCGAATTGGTGCGGGAGGGGGAATCCACCGTGCCCGAGCGGTTGCAGATGTTCCGTGATACCCGCGCGGAAGTACTCGCCAAGATCGACGAACTTCGGCAGACCCTGGCCGTACTCGATTACAAGATCGACCTGTACGAGGGCAAGATCGCCGGCGTCAAACCGGCCGCACTCACACAACCATGTGAACGGATCAAAATATGAGCGCGCTGGAGCCGATCGCCGACGACCTGGCCGGAGACCGGTACGCGGATAACTCATTCACCTTCGTCGGCCGGGTATGACCGACCGCGCAGCAGATCAGGAGTCATCGATGTCCACACTGACGCTCAATGTCCGGTTCACCGCCAAGCCCGGTCACGAGACCGACCTGCGCGAGGCGCTGGAGGATATGGTCACGCCGACGCTCGCCGAGGCAGGCTGTGTCGCCTACGCGCTATATCTGCACCCGAGCGATCCGAGCCGCGTCGTGCTGCTCGAAGAGTGGGTCGACGAGGCGGCGCTCGCGGCGCATTTCGAAACCCCGCATCTGAAGGAGTGCGCCGCCATTCTGGAGGAGATCCTGATCGAGCCGTTCCAGATCCGGCGGTTCCACGAGATCGCCTGACGCCCAGGGCACCCAAGATTCCAGGAACCCAGCGCATCACGTCA
This sequence comes from Nocardia sp. NPDC049707, assembly GCF_040674855.1. Taxonomy (NCBI): domain Bacteria; kingdom Bacillati; phylum Actinomycetota; class Actinomycetes; order Mycobacteriales; family Nocardiaceae; genus Nocardia; species Nocardia sp. NPDC049707. The sequence continues at coordinate 90,078 of NZ_JBFANN010000015.1, forward strand.
TCCGGACCGCAGTCCGATTCCGTGCTGCTCTATTATCCGGATCATGGAGTCCACCGGTAGACGTGTGTTCATCGATAGGCAAACACCCGAAGCGTTTCGAGCGTTGAACACCGTGGCCAGCGCGGTCCGCGCCGCCGGCGCCGGGGCCGGACTCGACCGCAAGCTCATCGAACTGATCAACCTGCGCGTCTCGGAGATCAACGGCTGCGCCTACTGCCTGGACGTGCACCATCGCGCGGCCGTTGCGGCCGGTGCCAGCGAGCGCGAACTCGCCGTCCTGTCGGCGTGGCGGCGCACCGAGCTGTTCACGCCGCGGGAGCGGGCCGCGCTGGCACTTGCCGAACTCACCACGACGCTGCCGGACGAGGCCACGTTGGACCGTGACTACGCTCTGGCACGGGAGCATCTTTCGGATGAGCAGGTTTCGGCGATCCTCTGGGTCGCCACCACGATCGGCGCGTTCAACCGCGTGTCGATCCTGAGCAAGCACCCGGTACGCCCGACGAAGGAGAAGCCGACCATGACCGAATCGACGCCCGAGAGCAAGGTCGTCCGCAACGACGAGAAGAAGCGCTACGAGGTGTACTACGGCGGCGAACTGGCCGGGTTCAGCGAGTACGAGGAGCGCGACGACGAGACGGTATTCATCCACACCGAGATCGATGGCGCGTTCTCCGGCAAGGGCCTCGGCACCGTCCTGGCCAAGCACGCGGTCGAGGATGTGATCGCCCGCGACCGGGTGATCCGGCCGTTGTGCCCGTTCATCAAGGCCTACCTGGAGAAGCATCCGCAGTACGACGAGCATGTAGTCGGCAAGGGCGTGACACGATGAGTGATCTCGATCCGCATCCGGAGGAGGCGGTCTGCGAGGCGACCCCGGGTCCCGGTCCGGTCGCGGAGCTCTATCCGGCCCGCGAGGTTCCGCTCGGCGGGGTGCGCGGCGTCTACGTGGAACGTGTACTGCCGCAACGTGATCTGCCGACCGTCGGCGCCTGGTGCTTCCTCGATCATTTCGGCTCGCCCACGGTGACCAAGACGGGTGCGTCACCGGATATCGATCCGCATCCGCATATCGGATTGCAGACGGTGACCTGGCCGTTCGACGGACGCATCCGGCACCGCGATTCGGTCGGCTCCGATGTGGAGATCGAGCCGGGACAGCTGAATCTGATGACCTCCGGCCGCGGCATCGCACATTCCGAATACGGCGTCGCGGGGGCGCACGCCGGGCACGGCCTGCAACTGTGGATCGCCTTGCCCGGCAACAGCCTCGGCATCGATCCGCATTTCGAACAGCATCGTGAGCTGCCGGTCTACCAGGCACCCGGATTGCGCGCCATCGTGCTGATCGGCACATTCGCCGGACTCACCTCGCCCGCCAAGGCGTATACACCGATCGTCGGCGCTGATGTGCGGCTCGAACCGGGCACCGACACCACCATCGCCCTTGATCCCGATTTCGAGCACGCGCTCATGGTGATCGAGGGCACTGTCACCGCCGATGGCACCGAAATCGCCGCGGGCCCACTGCTCTACCTCGGCACCGAACGCGACGAGTTGCGGCTCAACAGTGCCGAGGGCGCGCATTTCGCGCTCATCGGCGGCGAGCCGTTCGGCGAGGAATTGGTGATGTGGTGGAACTTCGTCGGCCGCAGCCATGAGGACATAGTCGCGGCCCGAAACGATTGGGAGAAGCAGGATGTCGAACGTTTCGCCGATATCGCGGGCCACACACCGCAGCAGCGCATCCCGGCCCCGCCGCTGCCCGGTCTGCATCTGAAGCCGCGCAAGCGGCGGATCGGTTCGGCCAGGACCTGAATCCGAAGCACCGCAAAACAATCCGAACCAAGGTATTTTCTTCCGCAGCAAACCGGCATTCCATGCCGGTGCTCGGATGAAAGAGCAGGATGAGGATCTCCAGAATCACCGCGACGGCATTGCTCGCGCTCGCGGCCACCACGATCGGCACCAGCGTCGTACACGCCGAACCCGCACCGCCCGTACCGAATTCGACCGCCGACGCACCGCTCGATCTGCAGGGTTCCTTCCAGCACATCGGCTATCGCGTTGCGGCGACGGAGAATCGCCACGCCGTGGTGACGACCATTTCGGAAGGTCACTGGGATCTGGTCCGCGACAATAAGGTCATCTCGCTGACCGATCGCAACGGACAGGTGGTCGCCGCGCTGCCGACCGCGCTGAAGATCGCCGGACATCGGATCGATCTAGTGCCCGCCATCGACGACGCGGGCACGCGGCTCTCGCTGACCCCGATCAGGACGGCCGACGATCCGGTACGTGAGGTGAGCACCCAGGAGCGCTTCTTCGATCAGGTCGAGAAGTCCATGCCGCAGGTGCTGACCGGAGCCGCGATCGGTGCGGCCATCGGATTCGTCCTCGGGTTCCCGCTCGGCCTCTTCGTCTTCGACGTGGTCACCGTCCCGATCACCACCGTGGTCGGCGGGGCCATCGGCGCGTTCGCGGGCCTTTCGGTCGGTGGTGGCGAACCCGCGATTCAGGCTGCGGTGGATTACTTCGATCTCAATCCCTGAGCGAGCCGTGTGGTAGCAGGCGCTGTGTCCCGATGACGCGCAATAGATCCAGCTTCTCCGCGGCATCGGTGCCCGGACGCGGCATAAAGACGAGTAGACGCTGCGCCGCGTTCGGGGTCAGCATGGTCTCACAGACTGTATCGATCGCACCGACCTCGGGGTGCAGGATCCGCTTGATATCCGAAGTACGCACCGCCACTGCGTGTTCGTGCCACAACTGCTCGAATTCCGTACTCGCGGCACGCAATCGGCTCACGTATTCGGTGACGTCGGCATCGCCGGATCGGCGCGCCGCGGTGGCGCGCAGATCCGCGACGTGGTTGCGCCCCAACCGCTCCCAGTCTTCCTCCGGGAAGATCGAACGCGACTGCGGATCGGCAAACCAGCGCCAAGCATAGAACCGGTCCCAGCCGCGCCGATTCGCGTGGTCGCCGACGAGCAGGGTGTGCATCCGGTTCTGCACCAGCACCTCGCCGAGGTCGGTGATAACCGTGGCCGCGGTGTCGTCCAGTTTCGCGAGCACATGCATGATCCCGGGACCGACATGTTTGTCGGCGGATTCGCGTCCGGGCGGGGCGTGGTCGCACAGGTGATACAGATAGTCGCGCTCGTCATTGCTCGAGCGCAGCGCCCGCGCCAGCGACGCCAGCACCTGGGTGGAGGGCCGAGGACCGCGGGACTGCTCGAGGCGGGTGTAGTAGTCGGTGGAGATGCCCGCCAGCATTGCCACCTCGTCTCGGCGCAGGCCCGGCGTGCGGCGGCGTACCCCCGGTGGCAGCCCGACATCCGCGGGCGTCAACTGTTCGCGACGCCTGCGCAGGAAATCGGCCAGTTCAGATCGGTCCATAACACCACTGTCCCGCATGACGCGCGGTCCAGCCAGGGATCGCCGATCCCCCGATAAGCCATCACTGCCGCCGCCCGCGCTCAGGGGCCAAGCTTGTCTCATGACGACATCGAAGCTCACCACCAAGCTCGGCAATACCGGCCCGGCGGTCAGTCGCATCGGACTCGGCGCCATGGGCATGTCCGGCATGTACGGCGTCACCGACGACGCCGAATCGATTGCCACCATCCACGCCGCATTGGACTCCGGCGCCAACCTCATCGATACCGGCGACTTCTACGGCGCCGGTCACAACGAGATGCTGATCGGCAAGGCCATTGCCGAGCGTCCCCGCGCGGACATGGTGCTGAGTGTGAAGTTCGGCGTACTGCGCGGACCGGGTGGCACCTGGGGCGGCACCGACAATCGTCCCGTCGCACTGCGCAACTTCCTCATCTACAGCCTGCAGCGGCTCGGCGTGGACTACATCGATATCTACCGGCCTGCCCGCTTGGACCCGAACGTCCCGATCGAGGAGACGATCGGCGCCATGGCCGAACTCGTCGAGGCGGGGTATATCCGGCACATCGGCCTGTCCGAGGTCGGCGTCGACACCATTCGCCGGGCCGCCGCTGTGCACCCGATCGCGGATCTGCAGATCGAGTATTCGCTGATCTCCCGGGGTATCGAGGCCGAAATCCTGCCCGCGGTACGGGAACTCGGCATCGGCATCACCGCCTACGGTGTGCTGTCGCGTGGCCTGCTCAGCGACTCGGTGCGTCCGGGTGCGACCTTCGCGCCGACCGACTTCCGCGCGCACAGTCCGCGCTTCCAGGGTGAAAATCTCGACCAGAATCTGAAATTGGTCGAAGCCCTCGCGAAAATCGCTGCGGAGAAGGATGTTTCGGTAGCGCAACTCGCCATTGCCTGGGTGCTGACCCGGGGCGCCGATATCGTGCCCATCCTCGGCGCGCGTACTCGCCAGCGCTGGTCGGAATCCCTCGGGGCCGTGGATATCCAGCTCAGCGCCGAGGAACTGGCGACCATCGAGGCCGCCGTGCCCGCGGAGCAGATCGCGGGTGACCGTTACGCTGCCGCACAGATGGCACTGCTCGATAGCGAGCGCTGAAATCCGGTGCGGGAGGGCGGGTTCGGACCGCCCTCCCGGGGTCAGTTCCGGCGCGGCCGAATGACGGCCGTGAACGCTGATGCGGCAACGGACTTTCCGGTGCTGTCGGTGATATCCACCGGCACCGCCAACTCGACATCGACCCGCGCCGCGATATCGGCGCGCACCTGTGCCACAGTTTCGGCGGTCAACCGGGAGGTCGCGAGGAACGGACCCGCCTCCCCTCTGGCCCGCGCCAGATATTCGATCCGGCCGTCACGGGCGACGATGAAAGTCTCACCCATCAGATCGACAATGCCCGAGATCGACGCGCCCATCGCCGCGGTCTCGGCCAGGCCGAACAGCACCGCGGCATGCAGATCACCGTTGTGGTTGAGATGTTCGGGCTTCGGCGCGATCGTCACGACATTGCGGCCCGCACTGAACTCCACACCTTCGATACCGGCGAACTGGACAAACCCAAGCTTCTGAAATCCGGCCATCACCAGATCGCCCATGGTCCCGTCGTCCATCGCATCTCCCGCCGAACTGAAACGTGTTCCAATTTCATACCCCGCGGAGTAGCGGCTGTCCACCGCGGGGTCAGTAGGAAGACGATTGGGTGAGCGTGACGACCAGGTAGCCGAGCCCGAGTACCGCGCACAGCACATTCGCGACCATGGCGCCGATCGCCCAGCCCCGCGCCTTTTTCGACGCGTCCAGAGCACCGGCGACATCGCTCGCGATCCACTTCGAATGCACCTGGGTACCGAAGACGATCGCGACCAGCCCGAGCGCCGTCCCCACCAGACAGGTCAGTGTTCCGATCACCGTGGCGACGACCGCGAAACCCAGATGCGCTTTCGGCTCGAACTGCGGCTGGGGCGGCGGGTAGCCATAGCCGGGCTGTTGTCCATAGGTCATGGGTGTGATCCCGTCTCGAAGTCGGCGGCCGGGCCCGGCACTCAGGGCCACACCAGCCTACGAATCCGGCAGCGCACTGCGCACGGGGCCGGCGGACGATCGCGCGATCGGCTCGGCTTCGGCACAATAGACAGCGGTGGCACAGCTATCGCGATGGGATATTGCATGACGGCGTTGGCCAGGAAGGCCGAGGGTAAGCCGATGTGTCCGCAACCGATCGGACGGTAGGGCCGATGTACGACCCGACCTCCGATATCGATCGGATCATCGCGGAGCAGGTGGGTTGGTCCACGATGGACGACCATCTGCTGTACACCTGCGGTGTCATCGACTTCCTGCTGCATGACCGGCTTGCCGAACTGCCGCCCCGGGCAACCATGGTTCGAACCGAACCGGACGAAATATGCCTGGCCGAGGGGCCCGCCGTCTGGTTCCAATGGCGGGCGGTCGGGGACGGAATCTGGAATCGGAACACCGTGACGGCGGTCGGCTCATTGTCCTTCGTGGCGGCGGCCCAGCTCGGCAATGCCATGACGAACCGTTCGCGACGCCGCCGAGCCCAGGCCGGACTGCACCCGCGCTGGGTGGCCGAACGCCCCGGCTCGGTCATGGTTTCGGACCGACGGATGTACTGCTACAACGCCGATCATTCGTTCTCGGTGCATTGGGCGAGACTGGAAATGGTGGATATGCCCGGTCCCGATCGGCTGATCTGCCGTTATCCGGACCGAACCGGCAATCCACATCTCCTCCAGGTCCACAGCCCATGGGCCGTGCTGATTTTCGCACTCGCAGCGCACACTCAGTTCCCCAGCCATCCGCTCTTGCTGTCCGGCAACTGGCTACCCGCGGGGTTCGAGGAGAAATGCCACATCGCCGGTAAAACCTGCCCGCGAGTGCGGCATCGGGACCGATAGTCAGCGGTGATACGCCCTGGGCAGCCGGTAGCCGCGTTCGGCCAGGATGGTGCGCAGTAGGTCGGGGCGATTGGTGATCAGACCGTCCACGCCCAGATCGATCAGCGCGGTCATGGTGGCGCGATCATCCACCGTCCACGGCACCACCGTCATGCCACGCTCATGTGCGGCGCGGACCAGTTCGGCCGTCGTGAACGCCGTGTAGCCCGGATCCTCGACCGTGCCGTCCTGCGGACTGCCGTGGACCGGCGACAGCACATTCGCGCCGAACGACGCCGCGGCCGCGACATATTTCTGCGGCAGTGTGCCAGGAAAGTCATCGATATCGATCCCACCCAACCACGGTGACGCACCTGGCTGACCTTCCTGCAGAAATTGCTGCCCATTGGTCAGCGCGACGATCGGCAACTCCGGCTCGACCTGTCGCATCCGCATCAGCGCGCCCCAATCGAAACTCTGTATGGTCACCCGGTTTTCGAAATGCGCCCGATGCACTTCCGCCGCAACCACCTGCACGAATTGCTCCCGCGGCGCGGTCTGCTCCGGCGCTCCCGCCTCCACCTTCGTCTCGACATTCAGCATCACATCATCGGCGCGGTAGGCCCGCACCAGATCGAATACCTCCGACAGCAACGGCATTCGCTCCCCCGGCGCGATGCGCTGATCCGGAAATGCGGCCAATTGCTTCGATCCGCAATCGATCGTCCGCACCTGCGCCAATGTCAGATCCCGAATGAACTGCGTACCAGGCACATACGGAAACTTCGGATCACCAGGAAACGCGGGCGCGGTATCGACGCATTTCTCCGGACTCGGATCCCGATCATGCGTGACCACCGCGAATCCATCTGCCGTAATCTGCACATCCAATTCCAATGTGCTGACCCCCAATTCCAGCGCATTCGCGAACGCGGCCAAGGTGTTCTCCACCACCAGCCCCGCCCCACCCCGATGCGCCTCCACATCGAAGGCGCGCCCCGGCCCATCCGCCGCTGCCACATCGGCGGCGGCCAATAACACCCCGACCAGGCCCGCCGCACACCACCGCATGCGCCTCATCGTGACATACGGGCCTGCAACGCGAACGGCCCCCGCTCCAAGCAGAGCGGGGGCCGAATGCTGCTACCGGGTCAGCGGTAGTCGCTGAAACCGTAATCGTCGAGCGGGACCGCGGCACCGGTGGTGGCGCCGAAGCTTTCCGGGCTGTAGTAGGTGTCGTCGTAGGACGGCACCGCGTACGCCGCGGCACGAGCCTCTTCGGTCGGCTGGACCTGGATATTGCGGTAGCGGTTGATACCGGTACCGGCCGGGATCAGCTTGCCGATGATCACGTTTTCCTTGAGGCCGATGAGCTTGTCCGAGCGGCAGTTGATCGCCGCGTCGGTCAGGACTCGAGTGGTCTCCTGGAAGGATGCCGCCGACAGCCACGAATCGGTCGCCAGCGACGCCTTCGTGATACCCATCAGCACCGGGCGACCCGCCGCGGGCTCGCCGCCCTCGGCGACGACGCGACGGTTGGAGGCCTCGAACTCGGCGCGCTCGGTGAGCGAGCCGGGCAGGAACTCCGTGGCACCGGAATCGATGATCGTCACGCGACGCAGCATCTGGCGCACGATGACCTCGATGTGCTTGTCGTGGATCGACACACCCTGCGAGCGGTAGACCTCCTGGACCTCGTGGACCAGGTGGATCTGCACCTGACGGGGGCCCATCACGCGCAGCACCTCATGCGGATCCGCCGCGCCTTCCAGCAACTGCTGGCCGACCTCGACGTGGTCACCGTCGGAGAGCAGACGCTCGGTGCCGTCGTCGTGCTTGAACACACGCAGCCGCTGACGCTTCGAGAGCTTGTCGTAGACAACCTCTTCGCCACCGTCATCCGGGATGATGGTGATCTTGTAGAAGCGATCGTCGTCCTCGAGCCGCACCCGACCCGAGACCTCCGCGATCGGCGCCTTGCCCTTGGGCACACGAGCCTCGAAGAGCTCCTGCACACGGGGCAGACCGCCGGTGATGTCGTCACCCGCGACACCACCCTGGTGGAAGGTACGCATGGTCAGCTGGGTACCGGGCTCACCGATGGACTGCGCGGCGACGATACCGACGGCCTCACCGATATCCACCAACTTGCCGGTCGCCATCGAGCGGCCGTAGCAGGTGGCGCAGACACCGGTGCCGGTGGTGCAGGTCAGCACGGAGCGGACCTTCACATCGGTGATGCCGGCGTCGAGCAGCGCCTCGATGGCCGGGTCACCGAGGTCGGCGCCCTTCTCCACGATGACATTGCCGTTCGCGTCGATCGCATCGGCCGCGAGCGTCCGCGCGTAGGCGGAGGTCTCCACATGCGCGTCCCGGATCAGCGAGCCGTCGAACTGCTTCTCCGCGATCGGCACCAGGATGCCGCGCTCGGTACCACAGTCGTGCTCGCGCACGATGACGTCCTGCGAGACGTCCACCAGACGACGGGTCAGGTAACCCGAGTCGGCGGTGCGAAGCGCGGTGTCGGCCAGACCCTTACGGGCACCGTGGGTGTTGATGAAGTACTCCAGCACCGTCAGGCCCTCACGGAAGGAGGACTTGATCGGCCGCGGGATGAATTCACCCTTCGGGTTGGTAACCAGGCCCTTCATACCGGCGAGGGTACGAGTCTGGGTGAAGTTACCGGTCGCGCCCGAGTCGACGATCGTGATGATCGGGTTGTCGGCCGGGTAGTGCGAACGCAGCGCCTTACCGACCTCTTCGGTCGCTTCCTGCCAGATCTTGACCAGGGCGTTGTTGCGCTCCTGGTGGTCGAGAGCACCACGCTGGTACTTCTTCTCGATCTGATCGGACTGCGCCTCGTAGCGCTCCATGATCTCGGTCTTCTCCGGCGGAACGAGCACGTCCGACATCGAGACCGTCACACCGGAACGGGTGGCCCAGTAGAAGCCAGCGTCCTTCAGCTTGTCGACGGTCTGCGCGACCACGATCATCGGGTAGCGCTCGGCCAGATCGTTGATGATCGTGGCCTGACGCTTCTTCGGCATCTGCTCGTTGATGAACGAATAGTCCGCCGGGAGCAACTCGTTGAACAGCACGCGACCGAGGGTGGTCTCGGCGATCCACGCATCGCCGCGGCTCCAGCCGTCCGGGAACTGCTCCACCTCGACGGCCTTCGGCGGCCGCTGGTCGGTGAGCCGCACCTTGATCAGCGAACGCACGGTCAGCTCACCACGGTCCACCGCCATCTGCGCCTCGGCGGGCGAGGAGTACACGCCCTGTTCCGGCGCGTCCTTGGTGGCCGCCTGGTACTCGCCCTTCGCGCCATCTTCGAGGCGGGTCAGGTAGTACAGACCGGTCACCATGTCCAGACGCGGCATGGCCAGCGGGCGACCCGAGGCGGGCGACAGGATGTTGTTCGAGGACAGCATCAGGATGCGGGCCTCGGCCTGCGCCTCCGCGGACAGCGGCAGGTGCACGGCCATCTGGTCACCGTCGAAGTCGGCGTTGAACGCCTCACAGACCAGCGGGTGCAGCTGGATGGCCTTACCTTCCACCAGCTGCGGCTCGAAGGCCTGGATGCCGAGGCGGTGCAGGGTGGGCGCACGGTTCAGCAGCACCGGATGTTCGGCGATGACCTCTTCGAGGACATCCCACACCTGGGGACGCTGCCGCTCGACCATCCGCTTCGCGGACTTGATGTTCTGCGCGTGGTTCAGGTCGACCAGACGCTTCATCACGAACGGCTTGAACAGCTCCAGCGCCATCAGCTTGGGCAGACCGCACTGGTGCAGCTTCAGCTGCGGACCGACGACGATGACCGAACGGCCCGAGTAGTCGACGCGCTTACCGAGCAGGTTCTGCCGGAAACGACCCTGCTTACCCTTGAGCAGATCGCTCAGCGACTTCAGCGGGCGGTTACCCGGTCCGGTGACCGGACGGCCGCGGCGGCCGTTGTCGAACAGCGCGTCCACGGACTCCTGCAGCATCCGCTTCTCGTTGTTGACGATGATCTCGGGCGCGCCGAGATCGATCAGTCGCTTGAGGCGGTTGTTGCGGTTGATCACGCGGCGGTACAGGTCGTTCAGGTCGGAGGTGGCGAAGCGGCCACCGTCGAGCTGAACCATCGGGCGCAGCTCCGGCGGGATCACCGGAACGGCGTCGAGCACCATGCCCATGGGCGAGTTGCCGTTGGCCTGGAAGGCCGCCACAACCTTGAGCCGCTTGAGCGCGCGCAGCTTCTTCTGGCCCTTACCGCTGCGGATGGTCTCGCGCAGCGTTTCGGCCTCGGCGTCGATGTCGAAGTTCTCCATCAGCTTCTGGATGGACTCCGCACCCATGGCGCCGGTGAAGTATTCGCCGTAGCGGTCGATCAGCTCACGGTAGAGCACCTCGTCGACGATGAGCTGCTTGACCGACAGCTTGGTGAAGGTGCTCCAGATCTCGTCGAGCCGGTCCAGCTCGCGCTGGGCGCGGTCGCGCAGCTGACGCATTTCGCGCTCGCCGCCGTCCTTGACCTTGCGGCGGACATCGGACTTCGCACCCTCGGCCTCGAGCTCGGCCAGATCGGCCTCCAGCTTCTGGGCGCGGGCCTCGAGATCGGCGTCGCGCTGATCGGCGACCGCCTTCTTCTCGACCTCCATCTCGGCTTCGAGCGTGGAGAGCTCGTTGTGACGCAACTCCTCGTCGACGCCGACGATGACGTAGGCGGCGAAGTAGATGATCTTTTCCAGATCCTTCGGCGCCAAGTCGAGCAGGTACCCGAGGCGCGAGGGCACGCCCTTGAAGTACCAGATGTGGGTAACCGGAGCGGCCAGCTCGATGTGGCCCATCCGCTCACGGCGCACCTTGGCACGAGTCACCTCGACGCCACAGCGCTCACAGATGATGCCCTTGAAGCGGACGCGCTTGTACTTACCGCAGTAGCACTCCCAGTCCCGGGTGGGACCGAAGATCTTCTCGCAGAACAGGCCGTCCTTCTCCGGCTTGAGCGTGCGGTAGTTGATGGTCTCCGGCTTCTTCACCTCGCCGAAGGACCACTGGCGGATGTCTTCGGCGGTGGCCAGACCGATCCGGAGTTCATCGAAGAAGTTGACGTCTAGCACGTAACTTCCTTTCCCCTATTCGGGTCGAATTCGAGCAAAAAGTTCACTAGTTGGTCGAGCGCGGAGGCCGGATATCGTCGGCGTGCACGACATCCGGCCCTACCGCCTAGTTCGCCAGATCGTCGACGGTCGCGGCTTCGTTCCTGGACAGGTTGATGCCCAGGTTCGCGGCCGCGCGCTCCAGATCCTCATCATCGCCGTCGCGCATCTCGATCGCCGCACCGTCCGAAGACAGCACCTCGACGTTGAGGCACAGCGACTGGAGCTCCTTCAGGAGCACCTTGAACGACTCCGGAATGCCCGGCTCCGGAATGTTCTCGCCCTTGACGATCGCCTCGTACACCTTCACGCGACCGACCACGTCGTCGGACTTGATGGTGAGCAGTTCCTGCAGCGTGTAGGCGGCGCCGTAGGCCTGCATGGCCCAGCACTCCATCTCACCGAAGCGCTGACCACCGAACTGCGCCTTACCACCGAGCGGCTGCTGGGTGATCATCGAGTACGGACCGGTCGAACGGGCGTGGATCTTGTCGTCGACCAGGTGGTGCAACTTCAGGATGTACATGTAGCCGACCGCGACCGGGTACGGGAACGGCTCACCGGAACGCCCGTCGAACAGCGTGGCCTTGCCGTTGTCGTCGACCATGCGCTCACCGTCGCGGTTCGGCAGGGTCGAGGCGAGCAAGCCGGTCAGCTCCTCTTCGCGAGCGCCGTCGAACACCGGGGTGGCGATATTGGAATCGGCCGGAGCCGCCAACATCTCCTCCGGCAGTGCCCTGGCCCAGTCCGGACGGGAACCATCCGAAGCGCCGACATCCCAGCCCGCCTTGCCGATCCACCCGAGGTGGGTCTCCAAGATCTGGCCGATGTTCATACGACGCGGCACACCGTGGGTGTTCAAGATGATGTCCACCGGGGTGCCGTCGGGCATGAACGGCATGTCCTCGGTCGGGAGGATCTTGCCGATAACACCCTTATTGCCGTGCCGACCGGCCAGCTTGTCGCCGTCCTGGATCTTGCGCTTCTGCGCCACGTACACCCGGACCAGCTCGTTGACACCGGGTGGCAGATCGTCATCGTCCTCGCGCGAGAACACGCGGATGCCGATGACCTTGCCGGACTCACCGTGCGGCACCTTCAGTGAGGTGTCGCGCACCTCACGCGCCTTCTCACCGAAGATCGCGCGCAGCAGCCGCTCCTCCGGGGTCAGCTCGGTCTCACCCTTCGGGGTGACCTTGCCGACCAGGATGTCGCCGTCGCGCACCTCGGCGCCGATACGCACGATGCCACGCTCGTCCAGATCCGCCAGGACCTCGTCGGAGACGTTCGGGATATCCCGGGTGATCTCCTCGGCACCGAGCTTGGTGTCGCGGGCGTCGATTTCGTGCTCCTCGATATGGATCGAGGTGAGCACGTCCTCCTCCACGAGGCGCTGCGACAGGATGATCGCGTCCTCGTAGTTGTGGCCTTCCCACGGCATGATCGCCACGAGCAGGTTCTTACCGAGCGCCATCTCACCGTTCTCGGTGCACGGACCATCGGCGAGCACCTGACCGGACTCGACGCGCTGACCCTCGTCGACGATCGGGCGCTGGTTGGCGCAGGTGCCCTGGTTCGAGCGGGCGAACTTGCGCATCCGGTAGCTCTTGCGGGTACCGTCGTCGGCCATCACGGTGACGTAATCGGCCGAAACCTCTTCCACCACACCGGGCTTCTCGTTCACCACGACATCACCGGCGTCGACCGCGGCGCGCAGCTCCATACCGGTGCCCACGATCGGGGATTCGGAACGGATCAGCGGCACGGCCTGGCGCTGCATGTTCGCACCCATGAGGGCACGGTTGGCGTCATCGTGCTCGAGGAACGGAATCATCGCGGTCGCGACCGAAACCATCTGGCGCGGCGAAACATCCATGTAGTCGACCTCGTCGGCGGGGACGAGTTCGTTCTCGTCATTGCCCCGACGGCAGAGCACGCGCTCCTCGATGAAGCGGCCATCGGCGTCGACCGGCGAGTTGGCCTGCGCGCGAACGTGGCGGTCCTCTTCGTCAGCGGTGAGGTACTTCACCTCATCGGTGACCACACCGTTGACCACCTTGCGGTAAGGCGTCTCGATGAAGCCGAACGGGTTGACCCGCGCGTACACCGACAGCGAACCGATCAGGCCGATGTTCGGGCCTTCCGGGGTCTCGATCGGGCACATGCGGCCGTAGTGCGAGGTGTGCACGTCGCGGACTTCCAGACCGGCGCGCTCACGGGACAGACCACCCGGGCCCAGCGCCGAGAGGCGACGCTTGTGGGTCAGACCCGACAGCGGGTTGTTCTGGTCCATGAACTGCGACAGCTGCGAGGTTCCGAAGAACTCCTTGATCGCGGCTACGACGGGACGGATGTTGATCAGGGTCTGCGGCGTGATGGCCTCGACGTCCTGGGTGGTCATCCGCTCGCGGACCACGCGCTCCATGCGGGACAGGCCGACCCGGATCTGGTTCTGGATCAGCTCGCCGACGGTACGCAGGCGACGGTTGCCGAAGTGGTCGATATCGTCGACCTCGACCGGCACCTCTTCGCCGCCCGGCGCGGTCATCGCCTTATCAGCGGCGTGCAGACGCACCAGGTACTCGATCGTGGTGACGATGTCTTCCTTGGTGAGCACCGATGCGGTGATCGGCTCGCCGAGGTGGATGCCGAGCTTCTTGTTGATCTTGTAGCGACCGACGCGCGCCAGGTCGTAGCGCTTCTCCTTGAAGAACAGGTTCTCCAGCAGGGTCTGCGCGGACTCCTTGGTCGGCGGCTCGCCCGGACGCAGCTTGCGGTAGATGTCCAGCAGCGCCTCGTCCTGACCGGCGGTGTTGTCCTTCTCCAGGGTCGACATCATGATCTCGGAGAAGCCGAAGCGCTCGACGATCTCCTCGGTGGTCCACCCCAGCGCCTTCAGCAGCACGGTAACCGGCTGCCGACGCTTGCGGTCGATGCGCACACCGACGGTATCGCGCTTGTCGACATCGAATTCCAGCCAAGCACCACGCGACGGAATGACCCGCACACTGTGCAGATCCTTCTCGGTGCCCTTGTCGACCGAGTGATCGAAGTACACACCCGGCGAACGCACCAGCTGCGAAACGACCACGCGCTCGGTGCCGTTGATGATGAACGTGCCCTTATCGGTCATCATCGGGAAATCACCCATGAAGACCGTCTGGCTCTTGATCTCACCGGTGTTGTTGTTGATGAACTCGGCGGTCACGAACAACGGGGCCGCATAGGTCATGTCCTTGTCTTTGCACTCGTCGATAGAGGCCTTGACCTCCTCGAAACGAGGATCCGAGAAAGACAGGGACATCGACCCGGAGAAGTCCTCGATCGGCGAGAGCTCCTCGAGCACCTCCTCCAGACCGCCCGTTAGTCCGCCGTCGCCGCGAGCCGCGGCTTTTTCACGCCACGAGGGCGAGCCGATCAACCATGCAAATGAGTCGGTCTGTAGATCGAGAAGTCCGGGCACCTCCAAGGGCTCACGGATCTTCGCGAAAGACACCCGCAACGGGGCTCCGGGGATTCCGGCAACTGCCTTGGTCTGGGTGGAGACTGCCAAGATGCGTCCTTCCAGCACCTCACGCGGGTCGCGTGGTGGTCCGCGACCGTCGCTTGTCTGCTACGAATTCCGCTGGTCACAACCCGAACGAAACCCGAACAGGCAACAACAGAAGTAACACCGGAAGGTGGAACTTACGTGTGCAAATTGAGGTATGGACAGGAGGCAGCCAGCGCAACGTCCAACCGTACACCCATACGCAAGGCGGTGTCAAAGTACCACCCGAACCAGCCGCCGCGTGGCGGCTCGCCGCGACCGTTATAACCGCGTGTCATGCCCGAATCGCTGGCTGCGTCGGGATAGCCACGGGGCTCATGAAGCCACTGTGACAGCTGCCGCTGTTGTGAATAGCGTGACGTGTCCGGCGAAACTCGTCAAGTGGCGGGACCGATGCGATGATCGTCCAGATCCCCTGCCCCGCTGGGCTTATGCCGCCGACATCATTGATCGACGATGGCCGCGGCCAGCCACTTGCCGTCCACCTTCTGCATTTTCAGCACGATCGGGCCGGACGCGCTCTGCTGGGCGACTCCGTTTTTGTTCGCGCTGACCACGAAGTTCACCAGCAGCTCGGCCCTATCCTCGGTGAGCAACGTCACCCCGATCGGGTCGGCGATGGCATCGGCGCTGGTCTGCGCCTGTTTCAGGGCGGCGAGATTGGTATCGGCGTACTTGTCGAAATCGGCCAGCATCTGCCCGGTGACGACCCCGTGCACCGCATCCTTGTAGCCGTCGAGCTTGTTCACGTCGTAGGCGTAGATGGTCTTCAACGCATGCGAGGCGGCCGCGGTCACCTCTTCGGTGGCCTTGCTGTTCACATAGGCCGCATTCGAATCGTCGATGCCGGGACGCAAGGCCGCGACCGTCGCGAATGCGCCAAGAAGCACAGCGACGACGAGCAAGGCCGCGGCCACGCTCCAACCCGCCGTGGGACGCAGCCGCTGCGACCACGGCCGCGACGGCTCGGCGGGACCTGGAGCCGGGCTGGTCGATTCCGCGGTACCGGCGACCCCGGCGACCTTTGTCCGACGCTTCGTGGTCGCTTCGTCGCTCGCGCGGGTGCTGCGCCGCGTGGTGCCGGACCCGGTGTTCGCCGCGGTGCGGCCGACGGTGGGACGGTTGCGGGGAGTGACCCGATTGACTGGTCGACGAGATGCCATGACGGGTTCTCCTACGATCCGGGCTTGGGCGCCGCGCCCTCGGACGGTGTCGCACCGGGTTGTCCGGCAGTCGGCTGATTCAGCGGGATGGGCTGACTCAATGGACTCGCCTTCTCGGCCTTCCAGACCTCACCCTGCTTGACCAGATCGAGGGCCCAGGTCTGACGATAGGAATACGGCGTGACATCCGGGACTGTCCTGGTGGTCTGCAGCACGATCAGCGCGGAAGCGTGGTCGCGCTCGGAGTTCAGCGCGGTCAGCGAGGAGCCGATGACCTTGGACTCCAGCCTGGTCTTGGCCTGCTTGGCCTGCTCGCGGAACTGATCCTGGGTCTTGGTGGCATCGTCGAGCAGCGATCCGGTCATCGACGACTGGATCAGCTCGAGCGAACCGTCGACATCATTGGGATCCAGCGACATCAGATTGATCGCGGCCTGCCTGGCATCGGCGAGCGCGGTATCGCGTGCCTCGGCGCGCGGACCGTCGGTGAAGAATGCCGCGCGCACCCAGCCGGTGCCGAACCAGGCCGCGGCGATCAATGCGACGACCAGCGCGGCGGCCGCGACCATGGTGACCGTGAGTCGGCCACCTGGGGCATCCGCGACCGTCGGGCGCTCGCGATCCGATGCCGTCGCGTCATGCGCCGCGGCATCGGCTTCCATGGAATCCGAGCCGGTAGCAGCCGGCGTTTCCTTGGACATGTCGATGCTCACGGCCGTACCTCGCTCGGCACGGTCGTGCCCATCATGGGCGCTGTGCCCTTGGTTCGCTCGCTTCGCTCCCTCACGGCGTCACACCCTAACGTCAGTTACTGCGGAGTAGCCGCATAGGTCCTGCTCACCGCTTGGGCGTGACCCCCAGCAGGGTGGCCATCTGCACGGCGATCGGGTTCAGATTCAGCTTCTCGGGATCGGTCTTGGGGGTGGCATCCCAGGGCTGCACAATGTTCGGATCCGCCAGGTCGGCGCGCATTCCGCCGCGCACCGCGGTCGGATTGCCGAACGGCACAGTGCATTTCGCGTCCTTGTTGAACGGGAAGTCGTCGCGGGTGTCGTCGAAGTCCGGATTCTCCCGCTTCATCTGCGCCAGGATGGCCTGGGTGCCCTCGTAGCCCTGGGTGCAGGCGGGCGGATTGTTCACCTCGAGCACCAGGCCGAAGTGGCTGGTGCCGTCGCCCGGCGCGGTGGACGACGCGCCGATGGACAGCTGCGGCAGCATCTGCAGCAGCGGGCGCAGCGCGTAGAACTTCGGCGAGATGGACAGCAGCAGCTGACGCAAGTTGGTCAGATCCTCGGTGAGCGCACCGCCGCTCTCGTCCAGCAGCGCGGTGATCTGTTGACCGGCATCGGTGCCGGTGCCGATGAGGCGGCGGATATCCGGATCGCTGGAGCGCAGCTGGGCGGTGAGTTCGTCCAAGCCCTGGCTGAACTGCCGGATGTAGCCCGACTGCTCGGCCTGGGTGCCCAGTGCGATCCGGCCGTCGCGGATCAGCTGAATCGTCTGCGGCAGTGTGTCGTTGAACGTCGCGGTGAACTTGTTCAGCGAATCGATGAAGACCTCGAGGTCGTCGCCCTTGCCGTTGAAGGCCTTGCCGAGTTCGGTGACGGTGGTTTTGAGCGCGGTGAGATCGACCGAGCGGGTGAAGGTATCCACACTCTGGACCAGCTGCTCGACCGAAATCGGTGTCGTCGCCGAGGTGATGACCGAACCGTCACGCAGATACGGGCCCTTGTCGGAATCGGGCTGCAGATCGACGTACTGCTCACCGATGGCCGAGCGGTTGGCGATCACCGCGCGGGCCGACTCCGGCACCTTCGGCGCACTCGAATCGAGAACGAGATTGATCGCCACACCCGTGTCGGTGAGTTCGAGACTGCCGACCCGGCCGACCGGGACACCCCGGTAGGTCACCTCGGCGCCCTTGTAAATGCCGCCGGTCTGCTTGGCGTCGACCTGCACGGTGTACTCACCGATGCCGAGCATGTGATCGAGCCGAACATATTTGGCACCGACGAAAACCACGCCGAGCACCGCGATCACGACGAATGCGACCAGCTGATAGCGCATCAGACGAGTCATCGCTGCCCACCTCCGATCTGGTCGAGAATCGCCCCGAGCGGATCGGTCGGCAGCTGCGGCAGGCCGGCCGGAAAGCGAGGCATATTGGGCGGCAGCGGCAGCAGCGAAACCGTCGGCCAACCCGGTCGCGGACCATTGCCGCCGTAATACGGATTGGTCGGATTCACCGGCACCTCGGGGCCGTAGGGCGGCGGGATGTACACCGGATCGCCCTTGCCGACACCGAGATTGCTGAGCGTGACACCGATCTGCTGATCCACCGAGAGCCAGGTGTTCACCTGACCACCGAAGGTGCCTTCCAGCGTCGAGTCCGGGAACGGATAGGTCGGCACCAGCGGTAGCGCGGTGACCAGATCCGGTGCGGCCTTGCCGAGTTCCTGCAGCGTCGGACGCAGCGAGGTCAGATCCTTGATCAGGTCGTCCTTCGAGTGGTTCAGCACGTCGAACCCGGCCTGGCCCACCCGATCCAGCTGTTGCAGCAGCGCGATCAGTTGTGGCCGTTGCTCGTTCAGGATCTTGATGCCCCGCGGCAGCTCATCGATGATCCGGCTGATCTGATCGGTCTGGGTGCTCACCCGGTTGCTCAGCGTGGCGAGTCCGTCGATGGCCCTGGTGATGTCGTCGACCTGCTCGTTCAGTCCGGAGATCAGGATATTGGCCTGATCCAGCAGCGAGCGCACCCGCTCCTCGCGGCCGCCGAGGGTCTTGTTCAGCTCGGTGACGATCGGCTGCAGCTGTGCGACACCACCGCCGTTGAGCAGCAACGACAGCGCACCGAGCACCTGCTCGACCTCGGTCGCGTGCCGGGTGTGGTCGGCCGGGATGACCGAGCCATTACCGAGCTTGTTGCTGTCGGGTTCCTCGGCGGGCTTGGACAGCTCGATGAACTTCTCGCCGAGCAGATTCGTCTGCCGTACCTCGGCCCGCGCATTGGCGGGCAGATCGACCGCGGAATTCACCAGCGCGCGCACCCTGGCGGTCCAGCCGTCCGGTGCCAGTGCGATCTTCTCGACGCGGCCGACCGCCACGCCCTCGACCTTGATCGCGGACTGCGGCACCAGATCGAGCACATCGTCGAAGCGGATGTCGATGGTCATCGGATGGTCGCCGACATCGGCGCCGCCGGGCAGCGGCACCGCGTAGATGCCCTCGGACGAACACGAGGTCACCAGGACCGCGCTCATGCCGACCACCAGCACAGCGCTGAAAGTGCGTGCCGTGGAACGGATTCGCATATTCATCGCTGCCCGCCTCCCTGCGAAGGCGGAAGTTGATCGGACGGGGTGCCAGGGACCGTGCCCGGCACGGGGGCGCGCTGCTCGTTCTCATTGCTGAGGATGCCGAACGGCAGGATCAGCGTCGGCGTCTTCACACCGGCAGTGATCTGATCGGTGATCTCCTTGCAATGCTCCAGGATCGGGCGCATCTGCTTGCCGAGTGCCTCGAACTTCGGATCGCCCGGCATCAACTTGCTCAGATCCAGCATCTTGCACACCACACCGAACGGATCCTGCAGATCGGTGAGATTCGCGCGCATATCGAGGGTGCCGGATTCGGCATTGTGGATATTGATCAGGTTGCTCAGCGCCAGCGGCAGCACCGGCAGCGCCGCGGCCAGATCGTCGCGCTGCTTGGCCAGCGTCGCGGTGAGCGTCGTCAAGCCCTGGGCATTCTGCTGGACCAGATCCCGGTTCTCGTCGATGAACCGGGCGACATCGCCCAGTGCCACCGACAGCAGATTCAGTGCCGCACCGAGATCCTGACGTTCCCCCGCAAGGAAGGTCGACAGATCCGCGAGCTGGGCATTGAATTGCCGCACCTGCTGGTCGTTCTGGGCCAACATGGTGACGAAGGTCTGCAGATTCTTGACGGTGTCGAAGATATCGCCGCGGGCATCACCGAGGTACCGCGCCGCGCGCGAGAGCTGAGTGATGCTGTTGGCCAACGCCTCTCCGTTGCCCGCCAGATTCGCCGCGGAGGTACGCACCAGTTCGTTCACCGCCCCCTCGGCATTGGCACCGTTGGGGCCCAATGCATCCGAGAGTTCGGTAATGCTCTTGTACAGCTGGTCGACTTCGACCGGGGTGACCGTGCGATCGCGCGGAATGGTCGCCGTGCGGCCCATTTTCGGTCCGCCGGTATAGGCCGGGGTCAGCTGGATGTAGCGGTCGGAGACGATCGACGGCGTGATCTGCGCGGCCTCGGCCTCGGCCGGCACGTCGTAGCCGCGGCCTACGCGCATCACCACCTTGACCTGATCGCCCTGCGGCTCAACGGAATCCACCTTGCCCACCGGCACGCCGAGGATGCGCACATCCGAACCCTCGTAGATGCCGACGGAGCGGTCGAAATACGCGGTGATCTTGGTCGTGGTCATCCGGTCGAAGAGCCACCAGAGGGCACCGGCCAGGACCAGCGCCGCGATCACGCCGATCGCGATGCCCACCTTGGTGCCGCGACGCGAGGTCCGCAGCGCGGTGAGCGGCTCCTTACGGGGCCAGTTCACCCCCATGTCAGTTACCTCCCATGGTGCGCACCGGCGGCCGGTCGCCCGGAATCTCCGGCAGACCCGGCGGGACCAGGTTCACGATCACCGCGTCGAACCAGCGACCGGTGCCGAGCACATTGGCATACAGGCCGTAGAACGGCGCCGCGAGTTCCAGCGTCTTGGAAATGTTCTGCTGGTTCTTGTTCAGCAGATCGATGGAGGCCTCGAGGTTGGTCAATGCCGTGCCCATCTGCTTCTCGTTATCGGCGACCAGCGCGCTCAGTTCGGCCGACACCGTCTTGGCGCCGGTGAGCAGCTGTGCGATGGACTGCTGGCGAATATTCAACTCGGCCAACAGCTGTCCGCCATTGGCCAGCAGCCGCTCGAACTGCTGATCGCGGTCCGCGAGCACACCGGTGGTCTGCCTGGCCGCCGCGAAGAGCTTCTTCAGCTCCTCATCGCGCTTGCCAAGGGTTTCCGAAAGCCGGGCGACACCGTCGATGGAGTTGCGGATCTGCGGCGGTGTGGTCTCGAACGCCTCCGACAGCACCCGCATGCTGGTGGCCAGCTGCGCGGTGTCGATCTGATCGATGTTCTTGGCCGCATCGCTGAACGCGTCCACCACATCGTACGGAGATACCGTGCGCGACAACGGAATCACCTTGCTCGGATCGGCGGGACCGGAACCCTTCGGATCCAGCGCAAGATACTTCTGACCGAGCACGGTCTTGATCTGGATGGAGGCAGTGGTCTCGTTGCCGATCCACGCGTCCTGGGTGCGGAAGTCGACGAGCACCTTATTGCCGTCGAGCCGAACATCCGATACCGCACCGACCTTCACACCGGCGATGCGAACCTCATTGCCCTTCTTGAGGCCGGCGGCCTCGGAGAACTGCGCGGTGTACTTGGTGGCCGCGCCGATGATCGGCAATCTGTCCAGGAAGAACGCGGAGATCGTCGCGAGCAGCACCATGACGATGCCGAGCACACCCAGGAACGCGGGGCTGCGCTTGCCGAGCAGGATCCGGTCGTCCATCAGTGACCACCCTTCCCCTGGCAGCGCGGCGCGGCATTGGTGTAGAGCGGCTGATTGACCGTCGGCAGCCCGGCCGGGAGGTTGAGCTGCGGCGCCTCCACCGCGCCCGGTCCGACCACGAGGTCGATACCGCACAGATAGAACTGGAACCAGGAGCCGTAACTGCCGGCGCGGCCGAGCTTTTCCATCTTGATCGGCAGATTCGTCAGCGCGGTATTCACTTCGTCCTTGCGCTCGTCGATGGTGCCGGTCAGCTGGCTGAGCCCGGCGATCGAACCTTGCAGCGTCGGGCGGGTCGGCACGAGCAGATCCGCGGTGGCCGAGGCCAGATTGCCGAGTGAGGTGACCGAGCTGCCGATGGTGTCGCGATCGGCGGCCAGTCCGCTGACCAGCGCCTCGGTATTGACGATCAGCTGATCGAACTGCCCCTCGCGCTCGTTGACCGCATTGAGTACGGCCGTCAGGTTGCGCACCAGATCACCGATGACGGCGTCCTTGTCGGCGATCTTGTTCGTCAGGTTCGCGGTGGTCGCGACCAGATCGTGGATGGTGCCCTGCTCCCCCTGGAAGACCTGGATGATCTCGTAGGACAGCTTGTTCACATCATCGGCGGTCAGCGTCTGGAACAGCGGACGGAAGCCGTTGAACAGTGTGGTCAGATTCAGTGCGGGCCTGGTGTGCTCGAGCCCGATGGTCGCGCCCTTGCTGAGTTTGCGGCCCTGCTCGCCCGTGCCCTGTTCGAGCGCGATATAGCGCTGGCCGACCAGGTTGCGGTACTTGATGGTCGCGGTCGTGGAGGCAGGCAGCCAGTTGCGGTCGGTCAGTTCGAATCCGACCTCGGCCTGGCGCTTGTCCACGATCGAGACACTGGTGACCTTGCCGACCCGGACACCGGCGATGCGCACCTCGTCACCGGGATTGAGCGAGGTGACATCGGTGAAGCGCGCCTTGAACGCGGTGCCGCCGCCGGCGTAGTTGGCGATCGACAGTGCCAGGATCGTCGTCGCCAACAGCGTGACGACGACGAAGATGATGAGCTTGGTCAGCGGCCCGCCGAGGCCGCGCATCTGCTGCTTCATCGCACGCTCACCTCGCTGCCACGGAATGCCGGCGCACCGATCCGGGTGACCCAGTTGGGCACCTGGTCGGGCGAAACACCGTTCGCCGCACCGTAGATCGCGCCGAGGGTCTGCTGTTCGGCCGGTGAACCGGCCGTGGTCGGCACATTCGCGGCCGGGTACCTGCCGAACTGCGGCACCGGCAACTTGCCGCTGTCCTGATCACCCGGGTTGCGGCTCGGTACCGCGTAGGAACCGTCATTATTGGGACCACCGGTGTACTGGCCGGGATCGGTGAAGACCGGGTACTCCGGCACGCACCAGGGCCCACGCGTGTCCAGCCAGCGCGGCTCGTCCTGGTTGGGCAGGTACGTGCCGCGGGTGTTGGTCAGCTCGATGCTGACTCGGGAGCCGGGACGCGAAGTGCCCATGCCCATGATCTGGTCGATGCGCGGCTTCATCTTGGCGAAGTTGGCCAGTGCGCAGGCGTAGCTCGGCGAGTAGGTCGCCAGCTGTTCCAGCGCGGGCCGCGAATCGGCGGCCACATCGATGATGTTGTCGCGGTTGGCGATCAGGAAGTCCGCGGTGGTGGCGGCGGTCGGATTCAGCGTGGCCAGCAGGGTGTCGATCTGCGGGCGGCGCCCGACGATGGTCGCATTGGTCGTGCGCAGGTTGTTGAATGCGTCGACCAGCTGCGGCAGCGCATCGGAGTAGGTGGCGGCCACATCGGCGAAGCTCACCAGATCCTGCTTCAGATCCGGCATGACCCCATTGACCTCGCGGAAGATGTGATCCAACTTCTCCACCGTCTCACCGAGCGCCACGCCCTGCCCCGAAAGCGCTTGGGACAGTGCACCGAGTGTCGAGGCGAGATCCTGCGGCGGAATCGCCTGCAGCAACGGCAGCACATCGTCGAGCAGCTTGCTGATCTCGATGGCATTGCCGCTGGTGTCCTGATGCAGGGTCACGCCTTCGGTCAGGTGCTGCTTACTCGGCTCGTCCGGGATGACCAGATTCACATACCGCTCGCCGAACAGCGTCTTCGGCAGCAGCCGGGCCGTCGCATTGACCGGAATCTGCTGTGCCTTACCGGGATCGATCGCGAGGTCGAGGGTCACCTTGCCGCCCTCGGACCGGCTGGATCTGACCTCGCCGACATTGACGCCGCGCACCTTCACATCGGCATTGCGGGTCAACGCATTTCCTACGCTGTCGGTGATCAGTTGGACCCGAACGGTCTCGACGAACGCCTTGTTATAGATCGCGACCGTCGTGGCCAGGAATAGCGCGCACACCACGAAGAATGCGATACCGAGCAACCGGACGCGCAATTTCTCCGTCGCGCGCCACATCTGCACGCTTTTGCTCATGACGGCACCTCACTGCCGCTTCCTATTTCGATGATGTGGGCGGTCATCCGGCAACCCGCACCGTCGTGGTCGTGCCCCAGATGGCGAGGCTCAGGAAAAAGTCGAGCACATTCACGAGCACGATCGCCGCACGTACCGCGCGACCCACCGCGACGCCGACACCGGCCGGTCCGCCGGTGGCGTGGAAGCCGTAATAGCAATGCACCATGATGATGACGAATGCGAAGACCAGCACTTTGACAAAGGAATAGAGGACGTCTTCTGGTGGCAGGAACAGACTGAAATAGTGGTCATAGGAACCACTGGATTGTCCGTTGAACCAAATGCTGATCATTCGCGACGCCAGGAACGTGCCGAGCAGGCCAACGATATAGAGCGGGATGACCGCGAGGAAGCCCGCGATCACCCGGGTGGTGACCAGGAACGGCACACCCGGAACCGCCATCACCTCGAGCGCGTCGATCTCCTCGGAAATCCGCATCGCGCCGAGCTGGGCGGTGAAACCACAACCGACCGTTGCCGATAGCGCGAGCGCGGCAACCAGTGGCGCGATCTCACGGGTATTGATGTACGCGGTGAGGAAACCGGTCAGCACCGAGCTGCCGAGCGCGTCCAAGGCCTTGAAGCCCTGCAGGCCGACGACAACACCGACCGAGCCGGACATGAAAACGATGACGCCGATGGTGCCGCCGATGACGGCCAACGCACCACTGCCGAAGGTCACCTCGGCAAGTAGCCGCATGACCTCCTTGCGGTAATGCACGGCGGTGCGCGGAATCCAAGCAATGGTCTTGGAGTAGAACGACATCTGATCGCCGGCGCGATCGATGACATCCACCGGCACGCGCGCGATCGCACGGGCCCGGCGGGCGGTTTTCGCCAGGGCCGGGGGGCGGTACGAGGTGGCCACGGGTCAGGCGCCCTTTGCGGGGACGACCTGCAAATACACCAGGGTCAGAATCAAGTTCACGAAGAACAGAACCATGAAGGTGATAACCACGGATTGGTTCACCGCGTCTCCGACTCCTTTCGGGCCCCCTTTGGGATGCAACCCCTTGTACGCGGCGATCACGCCTGCGAGCAGACCGAAAATCACGGCCTTGATTTCGCCGATCCACAGGTCCGGCAGTTGGGCCAGTGCGGAGAACGAAGCGAGATAGGCGCCGGGCGTACCGCCCTGCAGCCCGACATTGAAGAAATAGCCACCCGCGATGCCGACCACCGACACCAGACCGTTGAGCAGCAGCGCGACCAGCATCATGCCGAGTACACGCGGTACCACGAGCTTCTGCACCGGATCGACGCCGAGCACTTCGAGTGCGTCGATCTCCTCACGGATCGTGCGCGAGCCGAGGTCGGCGGCGACCGCCGATCCGGCCGCGCCCGCGATGATCAATGCCGTGACAACCGGAGCGGCCTGCTGGACGGTGGCCAGCACGCTGGTTGCGCCGGTAAAGGATTCGGCACCTAGTTGTTTGATCAAGGAGCCGGTCTGCAGCGCGACAACCGCACCGAACGGGATGGCAACCAATGCGCTGGGCAAGATCGAGACACTCGCGATGAACCACGACTGCTCGATGAATTCGCGCAACTGGAACGGCCGTTTGAACGTCTTGCGCATAACGTCGATGAGCAGCGCAAAGATGTTGCCGGCCTGGCCAAACCCCGACTCTATTGGAGTCCGCAATCGCGCCAGGGTGGAATTCACGATCGCAGATGTTACCCGTTAGTTGCGTTGTGGCGCACGGTAGTGTCGAATGCCCCGCCCTGGTATTCGCCCAGGTCACCATTCTGATACGCCATTACCTGCGTGTCATCGTTCTCCGCAAGTGACTCACGAATCGCCACCTGGGCCGCGTGCGGCAGGGTGTGCATGATTTCGCGGACACGTTCCTTACGGCGAAGTACGGCCTGGCGCACCGGCATACCCGGCTGGGCTCGCATCTGCGGGATGATGCCGTCGACCTCCTCGGCGCCACCGTGGTGGTGTCCGGCATCGACGAGGGCCTGCTCGCGCGCCATCTGCACCTCGTCCTTCTCCTCCGACATACCGATCGGACCGATCATGCGACCGTTGAGGAACTGCTTGACCACCGGCTCCTCCGAGGTCAGCAGCACCTCACGTGGACCGAACATCACCAGCGACCGCCGGAACAGCATCCCGATGTTGTCGGGCACCGTCCGCGCCAGGTTGATGTTGTGGGTCACGATCAGGATCGTCGCGTCGATCTGAGCGTTGATATCGATCAACAACTGCGACAGATAAGAGGTGCGCACCGGATCCAGACCCGAGTCCGGCTCGTCGACCAGGATGATCTGCGGATCCAACACCAACGCGCGAGCCAGACCCGCACGCTTGCGCATACCACCGGAGATCTCACCGGGCAGCTTGCCCTCCGCACCGAGCAGACCGGTCAGCTCGAGCTTCTCCAGCACGATCTTCTTGATGTCCGACTCGGACTTCTTCGTATGCTCACGCAACGGGAACGCCACATTATCGAACAGGTTCATCGACCCGAACAACGCACCGTCCTGGAACAGCACGCCGAAGAGCTTGCGAATTTCGTAAAGCTCCTTATTGGAGCAGGTCGTGATATCGGTGCCGTCGATGAAGATCGAACCACGCTCCGGGCGCAGCAGACCGATCAGCGACTTCAGAAAGACGGACTTACCGGTACCCGAGGGGCCGAGCAGCGCGCTGACCTCACCGGAGGGCAGCGTCAGCGTGACGTCCTGCCAAATACGCTGTGAACCAAAGGATTTGGTAACACCCTCGGTCCTGACCTCGACGCCCACGCCAACCTCCAGAAATTCTCAGCGAGCCACCCACCGGCGAAACCGCGCTATTCGGTATCACGGTGTGTCGCATCACAGTGGGTGCGGTCACTGTATCCCATGAGCATGAAGCGGAACACCCTTACCTGACCGAAGAGTAACCCCGAAACACTCGCAATATTCGCATTACGCGTCGCACGCTTCATGACAAAGCAAACGGGCGGCCTCCCATGGGAGGCCGCCCGTTCGGCGAGTTACTCGCGAATTACTTGACGGAGACCTTGGCGCCGGCGTCTTCCAGCTTCGCCTTGGCAGCCTCGGCGGCATCCTTGGCGACCTTCTCCAGGATCGGCTTCGGAGCGCTCTCGACCAAGTCCTTGGCTTCCTTCAGGCCCAGACCCGAGACGATCTCGCGGACCACCTTGATGACCTGGATCTTCTTGTCGCCGGCACCCTCGAGGATGACATCGAACTCGTCCTGCTCCTCGGCGGCCTCAGCCGGAGCGGCACCACCGGCGACGGCGGCGACGGCGACCGGAGCAGCCGCGGTGACCTCGAACTTCTCCTCGAACTTCTTGACGAAGTCCGACAGCTCGAGCAGGGTCATGTTGCCGAAGGTCTCGAGCAGTTCGTCAACGTTGGCCATTGATATTTCCTTTCGGTAGTTGATTGTCTCTGTGGGCGAGCCGCACGCGATCCACCCGCTGTGTTGAATTTGCGGCGTTTACGGGGCCCTTACGCTGGCGCTGCCGCCTCCGGGCCCGTCGCTCCCGCCGCGGGCGGGTATTACTCGGCGGCTCCGCCTTCGGCCTGCTTCTTCTCCTGCAGGGCGGCGGCCAGGCGGGCCACCTGCGAAGCGGGAGCGTTGAACAGACCGGCAGCCTTCGCCAGGTTGCCCTTCATCGCGCCGGCCAGCTTGGCCAGCAGCACCTCGCGGGAGTCCAGATCGGCGATCTGCTCGACCTCGGCAACGGACAGCGCGGCGCCGTCCATGTACCCGCCCTTGATGATGAGCGCCTTGTTGTCCTTGGCGAAGGTCTTGATGGCCTTCGCCGCGTCGACCGGCTCGCCCTTGATGAAGGCGATGGCGGTCGGTCCGACGAACAAGTCGTCCAGGCCAACGACGCCCGCTTCCGCGGCCGCCCGCTTGACCAGGGTGTTCTTGGCGACGGAGTAGGTAGCGCCTTCGCCGAGCGCGCGACGCAGATCGGTGATCTTACCGACCGACAGACCACGGTATTCCGTGATGACGGTGGCCGACGAGCTCCTGAACTGCTCCGTGATCTCCTCGACCGCGGTGACCTTCTCGGGTTTTGCCATACTTCGCCTCCTCTCTGGATGTCGGTTCGTATTCGAACTGCCGAGTACCAGGGGCCGGCGATAAAGCAAACGCCCCGAACGCAGAGCGTTCCGGGGCGCAGTAGGTGATCGACCAGGCATAGCCGGATCGAATCCCAGCCTCGGTCCTCCCTGCGTGGGCCGCCGGCTCGATGCCGGACCTTCGACCACACCCGAATGGGCGCAGCGACCAACGGTCTTCGGTAGAACGGATTGGGTAGTCATCGAACTCGTCGATTACTTCGGTCCAGGGTAGCCGAACCTCCCCCCATCTGCCAAAACGGTTTCCCCGGCTCCCCGGAACTTTGCCCGTCGTTAGTGCCACCAAACCAACGTCGCGAGCCAACGGCGATGCGGGAGTTGAGTTTTGGGCGTACCCGGTGAGTTACCCATGCGCGGCGCTTCATCGACCTAGCCGTCAGCTGCCGCGTGGAACTGCTGGTCGTCCTCGACAACACCATTGTGAATGTGGCCCTGCCCGCAACCGGAGTGGAACTGGCCAAGCGGTCATCGATGCGTACACCTGGACCTTCGCCGGCTTGTTGCTTGTCTTCGGCAATCTCGGCGACCGGCTACAGACGCCGTCGCGTCCTGATGATCGGCCTGGTCGACGTGGCCGTCACATCGATTCGCCCTCGGCAAGGTCGACCGCCTGACGGACCAGCAGGTCGAGAGCTGCCAGTGCGCGGGTACGGAATTCGGAAGTAGTGACCAGGCCGTTCGCATCGACCGCATCGCGTGCCACCGGCAGGCGGGCGCAGATTGCCGGGTCGACGATCGCGCCGACATACCCCAGCACCGTTGTCAGGGTCGCGGCCGCACCCTCGCCACGCCCCTGGGCGGCGACATTGAGGAAAGCGGTCGGCTTTTCATAGAGGTCGGCGGTCCCGACGGTCCAATCGAGCAGGTTCTTGAAGCTGCCGGGGAGCGTGCCCGCGTACTCGGGGGTGCAGAGCAGGACCGCGTCGGCGCGGGACATGTGTTCGCGCAATGCAATAACCGAGGGATGTCCGGTCCCATCGTCATCCGGGCTGAAAGCGGGTAGTTCGGATAGCCCGTCGTACCAGAAGGTTTCGATACCCTCCGGCGCGATCGCCGCAATAGTGCGGAGTGCGGCGGTATTCGTCGAAGCACTGCGCGTACTTCCGGAGATGAGCAGAACAGTGGTCACCTCAGCGGCAACCATCGCCGCGCCCGAATTAGTCCGGCAACCACTCGAAAAAGCAAAGGGCGGGAACGCGATTCGCGTTCCCGCCCTGGTGCTGGCGTGTTGCTACTTACGCATCCTCGTCGAGGAGGTTGCGGGTGCGGTTCGGGTCCACCGGGATGCCCGGTCCGGTGTTCGTCGAGACCGTCACCTTCTTGACGTAGCGGCCCTTGGCGGTCGACGGCTTGGCACGCAGGATCTCGTCCAGCGCGGCGCCGTAGTTCTCCACCAGCTTGGCATCATCGAAGGACGCCTTGCCGATGACGAAGTGCAGATTGGCCTGCTTGTCGACGCGGAAGTTGATCTTGCCGCCCTTGATGTCGTTGACGGCCTTGGTCACATCGTTGGTGACCGTGCCCGTCTTCGGGTTCGGCATCAGGCCGCGCGGGCCGAGGACACGCGCGATCCGGCCGACCTTGGCCATCTGGTCCGGCGTGGCGATCGCGGCGTCGAAGTCCAGCCAGCCGCCCTGGATCCGCTCGATCAGATCCTCGGCACCAACAGAATCCGCACCGGCGGCCTCGGCCTCGGCGGCCTTCTCGCCGGCCGCGAACACGATGACGCGGGCGGTCTTACCGGTGCCGTGTGGCAGGTTGACCGTGCCGCGGACCATCTGGTCGGCCTTACGGGGATCCACACCGAGACGAACGGCGACCTCGACTGTCGCGTCAGTCTTGGTGGTTGCGGTCTCCTTCGCCAGGCGCGCAGCGGCCAGCGGGGAGTAGAGCTGAGTGCGATCGACCTTCTCAGCCGCGGCGAGATACGCCTTGCTTCGTTTTGCCATGATTGTCTGTCCTTAATGTGGTTCAGAAGTGGTTATCGGGTCTGGCCGACCCTCCCACCGGGATTGCGAGCCGAAACTCAGGCCTCGACGGTGATACCCATCGAACGAGCGGTGCCCGCGATGATCTTGGCCGCCTGGTCGATGTCCTTGGCGTTCAGATCTTCCTGCTTGGTCTTGGCGATCTCCCGGACCTGGTCCATGGTGATCTTCGCGACCTTGGTCTTGTGTGGCTCGGCCGAGCCCTTCTGCACACCGGCGGCCTTGAGCAGCAGCTTGGCGGCGGGCGGGGTCTTCAGCTTGAAGTCGAAGGTCCGGTCCTCGTACACCGAGATCTCGACCGGAATGACGTTGCCGCGCTGCGACTCGGTCGCGGCGTTGTACGCCTTGCAGAACTCCATGATGTTGACGCCGTGCTGACCGAGCGCGGGGCCGACCGGAGGGGCCGGGTTCGCCTGGCCGGCCTGGATCTGAAGCTTGATGATCCCGGCGAGCTTCTTCTTCTTGGGGGGCATCTTTCTTTCCTAGGGTTTTGGTGTCCTTGCTCTTTGCAAGCCTGGTGAATCGACCCACCGGGCCGATTCATCCCGCAGTACCGGCCGGAGCCGAAACAGCGGAACTAGATCTTCGCGACCTGGGTGAATGCCAGCTCGACCGGAGTCTCGCGACCGAAGATCGACACGAGCACCTTGAGCTTCTGCTGCTCGGCATTGACCTCGGAGATGCTGGCGGGCAGCGTCGCGAACGGCCCGTCCATCACGGTCACCGACTCGCCGACCTCGAAGTCGACCTCGATGACCGGCTTGGGCGCGATATCGGCGGCGGTCGAAGCCGCGGCGGCGGCCTCGGCGGCCGGCTTCTTCTGCTGCTGCGCGGCCGGGACCAGGAACTTCACCACATCGTCGATGGAAAGCGGCGACGGCCGCGAGGTGGCGCCGACGAAACCGGTGACACCGGGGGTGTTGCGCACCGCGCCCCACGATTCGTCGTTGAGTTCCATCCGGACCAGGATGTAGCCGGGCAGCACCTTGCGGTTGACGTGCTTGCGTTGGCCGTTCTTGATCTCGGTGACCTCTTCGGTCGGCACTTCGACCTGGAAGATGTAATCCTCGAGGTCCAGGTTCTGCACGCGGGTCTCGAGGTTGGCCTTCACCTTGTTCTCGTAACCGGCGTACGAGTGGATCACATACCAATCACCAGGGGCGCGCCGCAGCGCGGCCTTCATCTCGGCGACCGGATCGGCGGGTTCGGCATCGACAGGAGCGGCCTCGACAACTTCGGCGTCAGCGGCGTCGGATTCGTCGACCACAGCTTCCTCGACGGCCACGGACTCCTCGACGGTCTGCACCGCGTCGTCGACCGGGAACTCGTCGGTTGTGTCGTTCTCCGGGGTGCTCACTGGGGCACTCGCTTCCTGTGTCGTCACGTACATCCTTTGCGTACCGGGCCGGGCGCGCTGTGTAACGCGCCGCCCCGGGGTCGGCTACCGGCGTCGGCGGCGATCAGCTAGCCGAACAGCCAGTTGACACCCTTGATGAACGCCAGATCCAACCCGCTGATGAACGCGACCATGAAGACCACGAACACCAGAACAACGCTCGTATAGGTGACCATCTGCTTCCGGTTGGGCCAGATCACCTTGCGCAGTTCCGCGACCACTTCGCGCAGGAACTTGATCAAACGCTTGAACGGGTTACCCGTCTTCTTGCGTTCGGCCCGATCGGTCTTCTTGGCTGCCTTGGTCGACGTCGGCCGATCGATCGTGGCGACCGAGCCCGAATCGGCATTGCGACTGCGCCGCGCGGACCTCTTACCGCTCGGCCGAGCCACCGCGGCGGTGTAGTCGTCCTCGGCCGCGTGCGCGCCGTGGCGAGTATCCCGCTCGTCGACCACGTCGATCCTTTCGTCGCTGGCATCCAGGGCAGGGGCGACAGGACTTGAACCTGCAACCTGCGGTTTTGGAGACCGCTGCTCTGCCAGTTGAGCTACGCCCCTTCGGTTGGACATTCGAGCCGTCCAACCACTGTTCATTATTCAGTTGTCGGTCTAACTATCCGGTGTCACACAACACGCGCGCTACCCCGGCAGATGCCGGCCCCGTCGGCGAATCCTTGCGGACTCACCTGGAACCAGCCCTTGCAGAGCAGCGCGCAGCGGCTGGTGACCCCAGAAATCTGAGTGTACGTTACCGCCCGCGGCATATGCCAATCAGGGTCAATCGACCAGGTCAGGCCAGCTGGACCGTCGCGGTGGCGCGTCCGAAGATCTTCTTGCCCGCCGACTTCGCCACGATGGCGACGACCGCGGTCCGGGTCTCCGGATCCACCGACTTCACCTTACCTGTGAACTCGACCTCGGCAGGCGCCTCGGAGCCGACGTAGACCGGACTGGTGAAGCGGACGTTGTACTCCTTGACCGCGCCCGGATCGCCGAGCCAGGAGGTGAGGAAACCGCCGCCGAGACCCATGGTGAGCATGCCGTGCGCGACCACGTTGTCCAGACCGACCAGCTTGACGACTTCGTCACTCCAGTGGATCGGATTCGCGTCGCCGGAGACGCCCGCGTAGTTCACCAGATCACCGCGGGTCAGCCGGACGGTGCGCGGGGGCAGCTCGTCGCCGACGGCGACGTCGGCGAAGTTGATCGCGTGCTTGCTCGGCACGATCGCGGGCGCCGGCACCGCGGGCACGTCGGTGCCGGCCCCGGTGCGCGGGTGGTGATTGGGGGCGTCCTCACCGATGCCGTGCATGAGCACATTGCGGACCGCGTCCTGCAGGTTCGGATCGATATCGCCGCCGCTGCGCCCGATCAGCGTGGTGTAGGTGATGAGCACCACTTCGTCGTTCTGCGCGGTGACGACATTCTTGGTGACGATGATGTCGCCGCCGAAGGCCTGCCGGAACGAGTGCAGGTAGACATCGCAGACCAGCCGGTCACCAACCTTGATGGGCCGGTGGAATTCCAGAATCTGATCGGTCTGCATGATCTGGCTCAGGTCGTAGCCCGTGACGATCTGCTCGAAGAGTTTGCGCTGGGCCAGAATTCCGACCAGGGAGATGAAGGTGAGCGGGGCGAGCAGGCCGTCGTAGCCGTATTCCTGCGCGGCGTCCTCATCCCAGTGCAACGGGTGGTAATCCTGCACGGCGCGGGCGTATTCACGCACCTTCTCGCGGCCGACCTCGTAGTAGTCGTCGACGCGGTAGTGATGACCGACCATCGCCGCGGCATGCGCCGCGGGGTCGAGTTCTTCGTCCGTTGCGACCGCTTCGTCTATACCGGTGTTGATTGTCACGGGAGGACTGTACCTATCTGACCCCGAGCCCCGGAGTCGACGGAGCGTTCACGACCGCGCCTCGCTAGCGCTCGGCTCCGTCATGCCCACTTGGCGGCTGTGTCGATCGGTTACTCGCTTCGCGCGCAACGTCCACCGCACTCGAGTCGTAAAACACGTCAGGGCCGGACATATGTCCGGCCCTCGCAAGTGTCACGACCCGATAGTCCGGGATGAACCCGGAAGTCAATCAACGCGGCAGCGGCACGCGTGGTGGACTAGCGGGATTCGCGGTGCGCCCGGTGGGTACCGCAGTTCGAGCAGAACTTCTTCAGCTCCAGCCGATCCGGGTCGTTACGCCGGTTCTTCTTGGTGATGTAGTTGCGGTGCTTGCACTGCTCGCAGGCCAAGGTGATCTTTGGCCGGACATCGGTGGACTTCGCGGCCACGACATTCCTTCTTTCGGGTCAACCAGATGGTCTGATCGGTTTCTGGTAGCGATGGCCGGACTTGAACCGGCGACACAACGATTATGAGTCGTTTGCTCTACCGACTGAGCTACACCGCCATGGCGTCGCATTGCTTGGTGATGCCGCGCCCGGCCCCACAGAGTGGAAGTTGTAGCGATGCCGAGTCGGTCACCACCGGCAATCCGGCGAGCCCCCTAACGGAATCGAACCGTTGACCTTTTCCTTACCATGGAAACGCTCTGCCGACTGAGCTAAGGGGGCATGACTAGCTCCGCACCGTAACCTACATTCCGGACTCCGGCGCGGCGAAGTCTTGAACGAGGTTACACACTCACCGGTCGCACCTCCAAACCGTGTGGTCAGAGCGGTTTTTGCGGCCGCACACGCGGCGGCCGCCACAACATCTACCGGTAATTCACGAACTGCAGTGCGATACCGAAGTCGTCCCCCTTCAGCAATGCGATCACGGCCTGCAAATCGTCGCGCTTCTTACTGGAGACGCGTAGTTCGTCGCCCTGGATCTGCGCCTTGACGCCCTTCGGCCCCTCATCGCGGATCTTCTTGGAAATTTTCTTCGCATGCTCGGCGTCGATGCCCTGCACCAGCGTGCCGGTGATTTTGTAGGACTTGCCGGAGGCCGCGGGCTCGCCGGCATCGAAGGCCTTGAGCGAGATATCGCGACGAATCAGCTTTTCCTTGAACACCTCGAGCGCGGCCTTGACCCGCTCCTCAGCCTCGGCACTGAGCACGATCTTGTCCTCACCGGACCATTCGATACTCGCGCCGGTGCCACGGAAGTCGTAGCGGGTGTTCAACTCCTTCTCCGCCTGATGCAGCGCGTTGTCGACCTCCTGCCGGTCGACCTTGCTGACAACGTCGAAAGACGAATCGGCCACACTTCGCTCCTGTCCTGGCGGTCCAACGGGTCTGGGCAGACCCTTTCCGGCGACCTGCAAACAGTCGCTACGGGCCGGTTGTTCCGGTCACCGTCAGTTCTACCCCGGAGGGCGACCGTAGTCCTGTCGCATGGCCGATGGCCAGCCGGTTTGCATTATGGGTGCGGGTTCGTTGTAAGCTGCTCAGCGCGCCGAGAAGCGCGACGGCAGGTTGCCCGAGCGGCCAATGGGAGCAGACTGTAAATCTGTCGGTGAAAGCCTACGTAGGTTCGAATCCTACACCTGCCACCGAAGGCCCCCGTCGATCATGATCGACGGGGGTTTCTCATTTCTCCTGGGATTCACCGCTGTCGCAGTGTTGCCGGGTCGGTCGCATTCAAGGTGGCCACGAGTTCGTCCTCTTCGTAGCTGAAATGGGTTTCCAATTCATTGGCGAGACGATCGAATTCGGTTCGCAAACGGACCGGTTCGGCAGTGCTCAACAGTTGCTGCAAATCAGCGAGGGCAGCGGCGACCACACCGTGCTCACGTTGGAGCCGCTCGACCACCGGAGCCAATTCCGGATGCTGGCGGGCCAACGCCGGGAATACACCGTCCTCATTGGTGTGATGCTCATGCAGCGCACCACAGAACGCGACACAGTGACTACGCAGATCCATTGGCAGGCTTGGGATTTCACCCCCCTCCCGGAACTGGTCGAGTTGCGTGCGAACCCTCGCGAGATCGCGACGCAATTGCTCGTGCACGGTCCGCAGATGGTCGCCGATGGCAGCGGCGCGCGGCGGCGCCTGCCGCGTATCCGCATCACCCGAGCCGACGACCGCCGCGGAAACGCCAGCCACCGCGGTCGCGGCGACAGCCGCGCCGACGATGACGCCGCGGCGGCCGATCGCGGATCGCCGTTCCCGAGACAGCGCGATCACCGGTATGACTCGCGAGGTTCCCGCTTGATATGCGGCGAATGCCGGATCGCGTTCGGCCTGCTCGACGTAGCACCGATCGCGCTCGGCGCCCGCGAGCACGGTTGCGGTCGCCCGGAAAGTCTCGACGCCATCCGCTTCGCCGAGTTCCACGGTGACGGTCGGATTCCTGTTCACGTTGTAGTACCAGGCCGGGTGAGCGTCGGAGCCACCGTTCGAGCCGAAGACCAGCAGACGATCCCCGTCTCGGTAATAGACGACCGGCGTGGTGTGTTCCCGCCCGCTTTTCGCGCCGACCGTGGTCAGCAGGATGAGCAGCAGCCCTTCGAACATCCCGCCGACCCGCCCCGCGTTCGCACGGAACTCCTCGATGATCGCCGCATTGAAATCTGCCGCCGTGGTCGGCTGTGCATCCGTCATGTCCTGTGCCCTTCCGGATCGTCGGGCGGACCGGCGACCGCTGGTATTAGCCTTGCGAGAGAGATCAGTTTTTGCTTTGCAAGCAAAAATACTTTGTAAGCAAAGGCTATTTGGAGGTACAGGAGATGTCAACGGCTGCGCGTGGCATCGGGGTGGATGCGAGCATTCGGAGTTTGCTGCTACTCATGCCGCGGGTGGTGGGGCGAGCCAAGAAAATGCGTGTTCCCGACGAGCTGCAATCGTTTTCGCTTGCGCCGCGACATCTGTCACTGCTCGCGAATCTGGTGTTCGAAGGACCGATGACGGTGAACGAGCTGGCCGCGCGGCTGGAGGTGGCGCCGACGACCGTCAGCCTGATGGTGGGTGACCTGAGCCGTCAAGGCGTGCTGGAGCGGCGCTCGGACGAGACGGACCGCCGTCGCACGATTGTCGCAATCGCGGCGGCGCACGAGAAGTCGGTCAACGCCTGGCTCGGTGGCAGTGCGCGGGCATGGCGGAAGGTGCTCGAGCCGTTGAGTGCCGCGCAGCGGCAGATGTTCGTGGAGACGCTACGGGCCTACGAGCACGAACTCGCGGCCGAGCACGATTGAACGCCGGTGGGATCGGTGACCAGCGTCCGGTCTCCGATCAGTAGTTGCGGTGCCCGCCCGCCATCTCCTCGAGACGGGCGATGCGATCGGCCATCGGGGGGTGGGTGGAAAACAAGCGCGCCGCACGCTCACCGGCCCGGAACGGGTTGGCGATCATCAGGTGCGACTGGGCCGTCAGCTGCGGCTCCGGGGGCAGCGGGGCGGCCTGTACCCCACGCTCCAGCTTGCGCAGCGCCGAGGCCAAGGCGAGCGGGTCGCCGGTCAGTTCGGCGCCGGACTGATCGGCTTGATATTCGCGGGAGCGGGAGACGGCCAATTTGACCAGGGTCGCGGCGATCGGGCCGAGCAGCGTCACCAGGATCACGCCGAGGATATTGGGGCCCTCGCCATCGCGGTTACCGCCGAACATCGAGGCGAAAAAGGCCAGGTTGGCCAGGCCGGAGATGACCGCAGCCAGTGCGCCGGCGATCGAAGAGATCAGAATGTCGCGGTTATAGACATGCGATAGCTCATGGCCGAGTACGGCGCGCAGTTCGCGCTCGTCGAGGATCTGCAGGATGCCGCTGGTGCAACAGACCGCGGCATGGCGTGGATTGCGCCCGGTCGCGAAGGCATTGGGGGCATTGGTCGGGCTGATATAAAGCCGCGGCATCGGCTGACGCGCCGCGGTCGCGAGCTCGCGCACGATGCGGTAGATGACCGGAGCCTCCAACTCGCTGACCGGCTGCGCGTGCATGGCTTTGAGCGCGATCTTGTCGCTGTAGAAATAGGCGTAGGCATTCATGCCGACCGCCAGCAGGATCGCCAGGAAGAGAATCGTCGGGCTGCGGAACATCGCCCCGGCGAACACGATCAAGGCCGAGAGGCCGACCATGAGCCCGAACGTCTTCAGCCCATTCGCATAACCGTGCATATCCGCCTCTCCGCGTATTCAGGCCAGACAAGTCAGGCCGCGAGACTTGATCACAGGTCCTGCGTCGAGTGCCTACTCAGGCCTTGGGTGTACCCGGTGAGTTACCCGTGTGCTCACGAAATCAGCTGTCGCGTTGCCACGATCTCACCGAATGCATTACACCTGGTCAACGCCAAGGTCTGCGCAAAGGTTCCTGATCGAAATGTGAGCTTGCCAGCTCTGTGCTGCCTAGCCGACGCGTTCGATGGTGTAGCGGACGAGGCGCTCCAGGGCATCGTTGGCCGGGCCCGACGGCAGCGCGGACAGTTCCGCGTGCGCGATATCCGCGTAGCCCTGCAACTTCTCCTTGGCCAGCACCATGCCGCGGGAGTTGGCGAGCAGCGACAGCGCCTCCGCCACCTCGTCGTCGGTCTGCAGCGGGTGGGCGAGCAGTTTGCGCAGGCGGTCGCCCTCGGCGCCCTCATCGCGCAGCGCGTACAGCACCGGCAGGGTGTGCACGCCCTCGCGCAGGTCGGTGCCCGGCGTTTTACCGGACTGTTCGGCCGCCGAGGAGATGTCGATGATGTCGTCGGAGATCTGGAAGGCGGTGCCGACCGCATCGCCGAGCCGGGCCAGCCGCTCGACATGTTCGGCATCGGCGCCGGAGAAGGAGCCGCCGAAACGTCCGGCGGCGGCGATCAGCGAGCCGGTCTTCTCCCAGACCACGCGCAGGTAATGCTCCACCGGATCCTGGGATTCGCGCGCACCCATGGTTTCCCGCATCTGACCGGTGACCAGTTCGGCGAAGGTTTCGGCGATGATCCGCACCGCGTCGGGCCCCAGGGTCGAGGTGAGTCGGGACGCGTGCGCGAACAGATAGTCGCCGGCGAGGATGGCAATGCTGTTGCCCCAGCGCGAATTCACACTCGGGGCGCCGCGGCGCATGGGGGCCTCGTCCATGACGTCGTCGTGGTAGAGGGTCGCCAGGTGCACCAGCTCGATCACGGTGCCCGCGGTGATCAGCGCCGGATCGGTGGGGCGCGGACCGAGCTGGCCGGTGAGGATGGTGAACAGCGGGCGGAATCGCTTACCCCCGGCCTTGGCCAGATGTAGCGCCGCCTCCTGTAGGAACAGCGCGCCATCGGACAGCTCATCGATCAGGAGTTTTTCGACATCGATGAGGCCATTGCGCACGGTCTCCGCGAGCTCGGTGTCACCGAGATCGACTCCGGCCACCACCGTGCTTTCATCACTCACAGCCGATGTACTCATCTCTTCTCCCAGCGGTGCGTCCGACCCCACGGTAGAGAACCTAGCGTGTCCCTGCCGCGCGGCCCATGAACAACGTCACTATGCGGTGTATCAGACACTGTCGCATATCGTCTTTCGACCGCATCGATCGCATGGTCTGCGACGCGAGCAGGCTCCATCGACACGAACGGAATGCTCCTGCAAGTATTGAGCGCATGGGTTCACCGGATGTCACCCCCGCGGACGGGGACGGGGAGACGCAGCGCGCGATTCCCACACAGACCGAAGTACTCGTGGTCGGCGCCGGGCCGGCCGGTTCGGCCGCCGCCGCTTGGGCCGCGCGGGCCGGGCGCGATGTCCTACTCATCGATTCCGCAGTCTTCCCACGTGACAAGACCTGCGGCGATGGACTCACCCCGCGCGCGACCGCCGAATTGGAGCATCTCGGGCTCGGCGAGTGGCTGCGCGCGCACACCGTGAACCGCGGCCTGCGGCTGTCGGGTTTCGGTCGCGAGGCCGTGCTGCCGTGGCCGGGCGGTTCCTTCCCGAGGTATGGAAGTGCCGTTCCCCGAGCCGAACTCGACGACAAGCTGCGTGAGACAGCGGTGACGTCCGGGGCCCGGATGCTGGATGGCACGAAAGTGATCGATGTCATCCGCGAGGGTGATCGCGTCACCGGTGTGACGGCGCAGACGGCGAACGGCACCCATTCCATCGGATGCGAGACGCTCGTCGTCGCCGACGGTGTCCGTTCCCCGATCGGCAAACTGCTCGGACGCATCTGGCATCGCCGGTACGCCTATGGCACCGCGGCCCGCGCCTATATCACCTCCGCGCGCAGCGACGACCAGTGGATCACCTCGCATCTGGAGCTGCGCAATGCCGACGGCGCGTTGGTGCCCGGCTACGGCTGGGTGTTCCCGCTGGGCAATGGCGAGGTGAATATCGGTGTCGGCTCGTTGGCCACCGAGCGGCGGCCGTCACATGTCGCACTGAAACCGCTGCTCGAGCACTACATCTCGCTGCGCCGCGACGAGTGGCAGTTCGAGGGTTCGCCGCGGGCGGTCGCCTCCGCACTGCTGCCGATGGGTGGGGCGGTATCGAATATCGCGGGGCGCAATTGGGTGTTGATCGGCGACGCTGCGGGCTGTGTGAATCCGCTCAACGGCGAGGGCATCGATTACGGACTGGAAGGCGGGCACATGCTCGCCGGGCTGCTGGACGAACCGGATCTCACGACGGTGTGGCCGGAGCTCTTGCGTACCCGCTACGGGCGGACGTTCTCGGTGGCGCGGCGGATCGCCGGACTTGCGACCCACCCGCGGACAGTGCCGTTGGGCGGGCCGCCGGTGATGCGGTCGAAGTATCTGCAGCACACCGCGGTTCGGGTAATGGGCAATCTGGTCACCGACGAGGATCTGGATCTGACGGCCAGGGCCTGGCGGGCCGCGGGCCGGGCGTCCTATCGCTTCGACGAACTCGCACCCTTCACCTGAGATGGCCGGATTGCCCGCGCTCTATCTGCTTCCGCATCTGCGGCGAGCCCGCGATCTCGCGGACCGGAGCTATGCCGAGCCGTTGAATCTGGACGAATTATCCGCTGCCGCAGGGGTTTCGAAGTATCACTTCCTACGCGCGTTCGCGGCCGTATACGGCGTGACGCCCGCGGCATATCTGGCCGAGCGGCGGATCGAGCGGGCACAGGATTATCTGCGGTCGACCAATCTCACCGTGACCGAGGTCTGCATGCTGGTCGGGTACAGCAGTCTCGGGTCGTTCAGCAGTAAGTTCCGGCAGTTGGTCGGGGTGACGCCATCGGAGTATCAGGCCAAATTCGCCGATGGCGCGCCGCGTATCCCGGGCTGTTATGTGTTCATGCACGGGCTCTCGGATCGCAAGCCGCGTAGCTGAGTCGCTCGGCTCAGCGGTTCGCACAGCTCAGCAATTTCGGAGAAGCGTCCAGGTCGCACGTTTCCTAGCCTTTGAGCATGACTATTACGAATGTCTCGCTGGTCACCGTGCACGTCACCGACCAGGACGCGGCCAAGCAGTGGTACACAGAAAAGCTGGGGTTCGTGGAGCGCAGCGATGTGATGATGGGCGACAACGGATTCCGCTGGGTCAGCATCGCACACCCCGACCACCCCGAACTCGAAGTCACCCTGATGATTCCGGGACCGCCGCTGGATGAGAATCTCGCCGACGCCATCCGCCGGGCCCTGGCCAATGGCACCAACGGCGCGCTCGGCCTGAAAACCGACGACTGCCAGAAGACTTTCGAGGAATTGACCGCCAAGGGCGTGGAGTTCATTCAGCCGCCCGCCGAACGCCCCTATGGCACCGAGGCGATCATCCGGGACAACTCCGGCAACTGGCTGGTGCTGGTGGAGCCGAAGGAATTCACTCCGGAGGATTTCGCCGGATAGTCGACGAGCCGCTACGCCCCGGCTTTCGCCGGGGCGTAGCGGACGAGTCAGGCACTGGCCTGCGCGGCGACCCACTCCTCGATATGTTTGCGCTCGCTCTTGAGCACCCGCTGGTGCAGCTGCTCGGCGAGCGGTTCGATGGCACCGCCGACCAGCGGAACCTTGACATGTATGGTGCCGGCCACCTCGATCTCCGAACCCTCGACAGTCGGACGCAGCTCATAGGTGCCCGACATTTCGCTGCTGATGCCGCCGGTGGCACCCTCGAATGTGCCCTTCGCGATTTCGCCGTCCAATGCCTGCCAATTATCGGTACGCGAGAGCACCAATTCGCTCTCGAGTACTTTGCTCACGATGCCGGGAACCTTGTCATCGCTTGCCTTTTCGGTCATATGGATGCGGATGGTGTCCGCGCCCTGCGGATGCGAAAGGTCGAGCTCGGCGGTCTCCGCACCCGCGAACCGCGACAGCCAGACGTCATCGTTGGTGAGTGCCCGGTGAAGATCTTCGACCGGGACGGTGTAGGGCACGGTGAAGCTGAATTTTCGGGACATGCGCGCACACGGTATCGGAGGCGACAAGTAGCCTGTTGTGGTGTCGGAAACCAGCCAGTCTGAAAGGCGTTCGAACCGCCTGCGGCGGGCCAGGATCGGGGTACTGACGGCGGCCGTCTTCCTCAGCGCCCTTGTCGTGCTGCTGGTGCTCGCCGCCTGGCGCAACGACTATGTGATCAGCTCCGACAAGGGTGTGACCTCCGCCGAGGTGCTTTCGGCCGGGCGGCTGCGCTCGGCGGTCATCTATGTCACACCAGACGGGAAGACACATAATCCGAAGGTCGGAGTGCTGTATCCGACCAACCTCACCGCGGGTGAGCGGATCAATGTGGAGTACAGCCGCAAGGATCCGGATCTGGTCCGGGTGGCCGGGCGGGATGTGCGGGTCGCGATTCAGCCCGCGCTGTCGGTGATTCTGGTGGTATGGGCGGTCGCGCTGCCCACGGTGTGGCTGCTGCTGCGGGCCCAGCGTCGCACGCCGGGACCCGTGGACGAACCCCGCGCGGCGGCCGGCTCCGCCTGAGTCGAGCAGCCCTGACAGTTCGCCGGATCTTTGCGTATCGGTCATTTCGACGTGACGGCGTGGCGCGTTGCGCGGGTCAATCTGGGATGGTGCGAGTAGCCATCGTTTCGGAGTCGTTCCTGCCGAATATGAACGGCGTCGTCAATTCCGTCCTCCGGGTGCTGGACCACCTGGAACAGCACGGGCACGAGGCGCTGGTGATCGCGCCGGATACGCCGCACGGGCTGCCCGCCGCCGCGCGGTCCTATGGCCGGTTCCCCGTGCATCGGGTACCAGCGGTCATGGTGCCGAAGGTCAGCTCACTGCCGGTGGGCCTGCCACAACCCGGAATCACCGCCGCGATCGACGAATTCGATGCCGATGTGGTGCATTTGGCCTCACCCTTCCTGCTCGGCGCGGGTGGTCTCGGCGCGGCGATGCGGTTGGATCTGCCAACGGTCGCGATCTATCAGACCGATGTGGCCGGATTCGCGAAGAGCTATGGGCTCGGTTTGGCCAGTCGGGCGGCCTGGGCTTGGACGCGACGGATTCACGAGGGCGCGACACGGACGCTGGCACCGTCGCGCGCGGCTGCCGAGGATCTGGCACGGCACGGCATTGCGCGGGTGCACCGCTGGGGTCGCGGGGTCGATATCGGCCGGTTCACGCCGTCGGCGAAGCGGCCGGAGCTACGGGCCTCCTGGTTGCGCGGGCAGGACAAACTGCTGGTGGGGTTTGTCGGGCGGCTGGCCCCGGAGAAGCATGTGGAGCGGCTCGCGGTGCTGGCGAATGATCCGGCGATCCAGCTGGTGATCGTCGGGGATGGGCCGGTCCGGGCCCGGTTGGCGCGGATGATGCCGACCGCGATCTTCACCGGTGAGCTCGGCGGTGACGAACTGGCGCAGGCGTACGCGAGTCTGGATGTGATGGTGCACCCGGGCGAGCACGAGACGTTCTGTCAGGGTGTGCAGGAGGCGCTGGCCGCCGGGGTCCCGGTGATCGGGCCGGATGCCGGCGGACCGCGCGATCTGATCGCGCACTGCCGTAACGGTTATCTACTGCCGGTGGATCGCTTCGCCGAGCTGCTGCCCAGTGCGGTTGCGGCGCTCCGTGATCCGGTCTTGCGGGCGCGTTTCGCCGCGGCTGCCCGCAAGTCCGTGTTGCACCGGACCTGGCCCGCCATCTGCACCGAATTGCTCGGCCACTACGCCGACGTCACGGGGATTCGGACCCAGTTGCCGCATACCGCGTGATCCGCTTTCGCGTGTGAGTTTCGCGACCTGGCGACAACCGATTCCGGCCAGGTGACACGGTGTGACCACGGAGAATTCAGACACGCCCGATGGTGGGGCAGATTGTCTGGGTCAGTCCGGCGCGGGAGTCTCGCCCCGTATATGTTGTACGCGGTAGGTTCGGGGCGTGGCGAAAACAGAGCAGCGGGAACCGGTTCGGGCTTCGCTGGACAAGCAGCCGCACGAGGTCGCGTCGATGTTCGACGGGGTCGCGAAGCGGTACGACCTGACCAACACGGTCATCTCCTTGGGACAAGACCGATATTGGCGCTGGGCGGTGCGCAAGGCTGTGGCGCCGCGGCCGGGTGAGCGGGTGCTCGACCTCGCCGCGGGCACCGGCATTTCGACACTGGACCTGGCGAAATCCGGTGCCTGGTGCCTGGCGGCCGACTTCTCC
Organism: Nocardia sp. NPDC049707; assembly: GCF_040674855.1. NCBI lineage: Bacteria > Bacillati > Actinomycetota > Actinomycetes > Mycobacteriales > Nocardiaceae > Nocardia > Nocardia sp. NPDC049707. The sequence continues at coordinate 134,254 of NZ_JBFANN010000015.1, forward strand.
CAGGGCATGCTCGCCGCGGGCAAATCCCGCAATGTGCCGAAGGTGGCCGCCGATGCGACCGCACTGCCCTTCGCCGACAATTCGTTCGACGCGGTGACCATCTCCTACGGCCTGCGCAATATCTCCGAAACCGATGCCGCACTGCGCGAAATGCTGCGGGTCACCAAGCCGGGCGGGCGAATGGTGATCTGCGAGTTCTCCACGCCGATTCTGCCGATCTTCAGCACCATCTATCTGGAGTACCTGATGAAGGCGCTGCCGAAGGTCGCGGTGGCGGTCAGCAGTAATCCGGATGCCTACGTCTACCTGGCGGAATCCATCCGGGCCTGGCCGAATCAGCGGCAGTTGGCGCTGCGGATCGCCGATGCAGGCTGGTCATCGGTGAAATGGCGCAACCTGACCGGCGGCATCGTCGCACTGCACCGCGCTGACAAATTGGGCTGAGGCGCCGAATCGGGCTGAGCACCTGGACATCGGCATATTTTCGTGGCGCACGGCACACCTCACCGGGAGATTTCCCCGCGGTGCGGTCAATTGTCATCTGTCGATAACGTCGGGTAAATCGGCCGCAATCGGCGGTGCGCATGATCGGTGCCATGACCGATGCAGGCACCGATCGCGCGGGCACCGTAAGAACGGCATGCTCATACTGCGGCGTCGGCTGCGGCATCGTCGTCGAAACCAGCGCGGGTGCCGACGGTGCGCCGGTCATCGCCAAGGTGCGCGGTGACACATTGCATCCGGCGAATGCGGGCCGGCTGTGCACCAAGGGCGCGACCCACCAGGAGTTGATGGCGGCGCCGGGGCGGATGGAGACCGCGTACCGGCGCCCCGAGCGCGGTCAGGTGCCGGTACCCATGCCCGTCGACGAGGCGGTGCACGAGGTGGCCACCCGGCTGCGCACGATCCTGGATGCACACGGACCGGACGCGATCGCGCTGTACGTCTCCGGGCAGATGTCACTGGAGGCGCAGTACCTGGCGACCAAATTGGCCAAGGGATATCTGCGGACCAAACACATCGAGGCCAATTCCCGGCTGTGCATGGCCAGCGCCGGGACCGGCTACAAGCAGTCGCTCGGCGCGGACGGACCGCCCGGCTCCTATGACGACTTCGAACACTCCGATCTGTTCTTCGTGATCGGCGCGAATATGGCCGACTGCCATCCGATCCTCTCGCTGCGCATGATCGACCGGGTCAAGGCGGGGGCGAAGCTGATCGTGGTGGATCCGCGCCGCACCGATACCGCGGCGCGGGCCGATCTGTTCCTGCAGATCGCGCCGGGTACCGATCTCGCCCTGCTCAACGGACTACTGCACCTGCTCGTCGAAAACGGTGCTATCGACGCGAACTTCATTGCCGAACACACCGAGGGCTGGGCGGCAATGCCCGAATTCCTCGCTGACTATCCGCCGGATAAGGTCGCCGCCATCACCGGCCTGGCCGCGGGCGATATCCGCACGGCCGCACGCTGGATCGCGGAAGCCGGGGCATGGATGTCGCTGTGGACCATGGGACTCAACCAGTCCACCCACGGCACCTGGAACACCAACGCGCTCTGCAACCTGCACCTCGCCACCGGAGCCATCTGTCGGCCGGGCAGCGGGCCGTTCTCGCTGACCGGTCAGCCGAATGCCATGGGCGGGCGCGAAATGGGCTATATGGGGCCGGGTTTGCCCGGACAGCGCAGCCTGCTCTCCCCCACCGACCGTGACTTCGTGGAGACCGCTTGGGGTGTCGAGCCGGGCACGCTGCGCACCGCGGCCGGACCCGGCACCATCGAGATGTTTCGCGAGCTGTCCGCGGGGCAGATCAAGGCGGCCTGGATCATCTGCACCAATCCCGTTGCCACCGTTGCCAATCGGAAGACGGTCATCGGCGGGCTGGAGGCGGCCGAGCTGATCGTCGTGCAGGACGCCTACACCGACACGGCCACCAACTCCTACGCCGACATACTGCTGCCCGCCACGCTGTGGGCCGAGGCCGATGCGGTGATGGTGAATTCGGAGCGCAATGTCACGTTGCTGCAGCGCTCGACGGATCCGATCGGCGATGCCCGCCCGGACTGGCTGCTCATCGCGCAGATAGCCACCGCGATGGGCTTCGCGGCTTTCGAATATTCCTCCAGTGCGGAGGTTTTCGACGAGATCAAGCTGTTCGCCAACGCGGCCACCGGATACGACCTGCGTGGGATGAGTTACGAGCGGTTACGCGAGGGACCGATGCAGTGGCCGTGCGCCGAGCCCGACCGTGCACGCAATCCGATCCGATACCTGAACGACGGTGTCAGCCAGGAACTTTTCGTCGACGATGCCGGACACCAGCCTCGGCTGGCCTTCGCGACACCGAGCCGTCGCGCGGTGTTCTGGCCGCGCCCGCATCTGGCGCCGGACGAAATGCCCGACGACGACTTCCCGTTCATGCTCAATACCGGCCGGTTGCAACATCAGTGGCACACCATGACCAAGACCGGCAAGATCGACAAGCTGACCAAGTTGACCGGGCAGCCGTTCGTCGAGGTGCATCCCGAGGATGTCGAGCGGCTCGGGGTGCAGGCGGGCGATCAGCTCGAAATCGCCTCGCGGCGGGGGCGAGCGGTGCTGCCGGTGCAGATCAGCGACCGGGTGCGGCCCGGTGATTGCTTCGCGCCCTTCCATTGGAATGACGAGCAGGGCGAATATCTGACGATCAATGCCGTGACCAATGACGCGGTGGATCCGGACTCGTTGCAGCCCGAATTCAAGGCGTGCGCGGTGTCGTTGCGGCGGGTCGCGGTGCTGCCCGAAGCGTCGGAGAAACCGCACCCGCTGGCAGTCATGCTCGGGCTCGATGCGGGCACGCCACCGACGCTGAGTGCGACCGAACGGATCTATCTCGCCGGATATCTCTCGGCGCTGCAATCCATTCCGGTGACGGGGCAACCGGTGCTGCCCGAATCCGCACCACTGGCCGAGAACAGTCGATTGTGGATCGATGGACTGTTAGCCGGTATGTATTCGCGCAGTGCGGCAACAACATCCGCGCCCGCCGACAATGTTCCCGACGAACCATCGGCCCATCCCATCACGGTGCTGTGGGCCTCACAGACCGGCACCGCCGCGGAGTTCGCGGCGACCACGGCCGCGCGCCTGGCCGAATCCGGTTTCGCGCCGCGACTGATCGACATGGACTCGTGCGAACTCCACGAGCTCACCGGCGATGTGCTGGTGATCAGCAGCACCTTCGGCGACGGCGGCCCGCCGGATAACGGCACCGACTTCTGGGAACGACTGGACGACAGCGTAATCCGGCTGACCGGCATGCGGTACGCGGTATTCGCGCTCGGCGACTCCTGCTATGACGACTTCTGCGGCCACGGTCGCAAACTGGACGTGAAACTGACCGAGCGCGGGGCCACCCGCCTGCTCGCGCGCGTCGACAGTGAACCCGATGACGAGGAAGCGGCGGCGCGCTGGCTCGACGAAGTACTCGCCGCACTCGACAGCGGCGCGCCCGAGGCGAGTTGTTCCGGTCCCGGCGGAACTCGGCTGCCCGAGCGGCGCACCGGCGCCACAATGGTGCTGACCCGCACCGCACCGGCCGTCGGGACCCAGACCGCCGCAGCGGCATCGTTCACCCGCAACGCCCCGGTGACCGCACCGCTCGTGCGCAATGAACCGCTGTCACATATCGGATCGCCGAAGGAAGTGCGCCAGTTCGGCTTCGACCTGCGTGGGCTGAAAGCGGGCTACGAGGTCGGCGATTCGCTCGGGGTCTGGCCGACGAACACCGATTCGATGGTGTCCGAATGGCTTGGGGCGACCGGGTTGGCCGGCCATCGGATCATCGAGCTCGACAACCAGGAATTGCCGCTGGCCCAGGCGCTGCGGACCCGCTACGACATCACCAAGATCAGCCATGATCTGCTCGCCTTCATCGCCGAACGCAATCCCGACAACCGGCTCGCGAAACTGCTGCGCCGCGATAATCGCAATGAACTCGACAACTACCTATGGGACCGGCAGGCCGTCGATGTGCTCCGCGATTTCCCGGTGCGCGCCGATCTCGTCGAATGGGTCGGCACACTGAAAAAGCTACAGCCGCGCCAGTATTCGATTTCGTCGAGTCCGCTGGTCAGTCCCGACGAGGTGCAGATCACCGTGGGTGTCGTCCGATACGGCGATCCGGCCGCGACCGGATCCGCCGCGCGGCGCGGCGGGGTGTGCTCGACCTTCCTCGCCGACACCACCGAATCCGCGGTACCGATCTTTCTGCAGCGCGCACCGCATTTCCGACCGCCGCTGGACCCGAGCACCCCGATGATCATGGTCGGCCCCGGCACCGGCATCGCGCCCTTCCGTGGCTTCCTACTGGAACGCCGTGCCCTCGCCTGCGGCGGCCGTAACTGGTTGTTCTTCGGCGATCAGCATGCCGCCCAGAACTTCTACTACCGAGCGGAATTGGAGGATATGTTCCGCTCGGGCTTCCTCACCCGCCTCGATCTGGCCTTCTCCCGCGACCAGCGCGAGCGGATCTACGTGCAGCACCGGATGATCGAGCACGGTGCCGAGCTGTGGTCCTGGCTACGCGACGGCGCGCACTTCTATGTGTGCGGTGATGCCACACGCATGGCCAAGGATGTCGACGACACCCTGCTGGCCATTGCCAGGATCCACGGCAAGCTCGACGAAAACGGGGCGCTGGCGTTCCGGAAGCAGTTGGTCGCCGAGCAGCGGTACGTTCGCGACGTGTACTGAAGGGGCTGGCTCAATTGCTCAGTCCGGTCGGGATGGGCGAAGAACGGTGTGGCCGATCGGACTCACACCGCAGGAGCACTCAGCCGAGCAAAATCCGGCAACCGGTAGTACGGATAGTAGGGATACGCCGGGGTGGTCGCGCTGGCTCGGTCGAGGCGGGCGATCTGGTCGGCATCGAGTTCCCAGCCGACCGCGCCCAGGTTCTGGCGCAGTTGCTCCGCATTGCGTGCGCCGACGATGACAGTCGACACCGTTGGACGACGCAACAGCCAGTTGAGCGCGATCTGCGGGACGGTCTTACCCGTCTCGGCGGCGAGTTCGTCGAGGACGTCGACCACGTCGTAGAGCTTCTCGTCATCGACCGGCGGACCCGCCGCCGCGGTCTGGTGCAGGCGGCTGCCTTCCGGAAGTGGTTGGCCGCGACGGATTTTCCCGGTCAGCCTGCCCCAACCGAGCGGGCTCCACACCACCGCACCGACGCCCTGATCCTGGCCGAGCGGCATAAGCTCCCATTCGTAGTCGCGCCCGACGAGTGAGTAGTAGACCTGGTGTGCGACATAACGGGTCAGGCCGTACCGGTCCGCCGCGGCGAGGGATTTCATCAGCTGCCAACCCGCGAAGTTGGAGGCGCCGAGGTAGCGGATCTTGCCCGCACGCACCAGATCGTCCAGTGCCGCAAGAACTTCCTCGACCGGAGTGTGCGCGTCGAAGGCGTGCAATTGAAATAGGTCGATGTGGTCGGTGCCGAGCCGGCCCAGCGAACCCTCCACCGCCTTGATCAAGCGCGAACGGCCGGAACCCGCGTCGAACGGGCCGGGACCGGTCGGCAGGCTCGCCTTGGTGGACAGCAGCAGTTGATCGCGTCTGCCCTTGATCGCCGCACCGAGCACCTCCTCGGAGGCGCCATCGGAATAGACATCGGCCGTATCGAACATGGTGACGCCCGCTTCCAGGCTGATATCGACCAATCGGCGCGCCTGCTCCGCATCGGTATCGCCCCACGCGCTGAACAGTTCGCCCCGCCCGCCGAAGGTGCCCGCGCCGAAGCTCAGCGCCGGGACGAGCAGACCTGATGCGCCGAGCCGCCGGTACTCCATACTGACTCCTAAAGGGTCTATAGTTCCGTTAACGATTCGAACCATACACCCGCTGGGTCATAAATGAAACTGGAGTTCCGTTATGGAGTTCGACAATGCCGTCCCCGGCTCGGTTCGCCCCGGTGGGCGCACCGCCCGCGTGCGCGAGGCCGTGCTGCAGGCGGCGGGCGATCTGCTCGCCGAGCGCGGTTTCGCACACCTGGATCTGACCGAGGTCGCGGCGCGTGCCGAGGTCGGCAAGACCACGGCCTACCGACGCTGGCGCAACTCCACCGGACTGGTCGCCGACCTACTGGTCGATATGGCCGAACATTCGCTGCCCCACGCGGATACCGGCTCTCTGCTCGGCGATCTCACCGCCAACGCCCGCCTGGTCGCCAAAACCCTCACCGACCCCCGCCAAGGCAAACTCTTCCAAGCCGTCATCGCGGCCGCCACGTGCGATGAAACCGCCGCGACCGCGCTGCGCCGCTTCTATGACATCCGCCTCACCGAATGGACCCCCTGCATCGACGCCGCCATCGCCCGCGGCGAAGTTCCCGCAGACACCGACGCCCGCGCTGTCCTCACCGCCGTCTCGGCCCCGCTGTATTACCGCGTCCTCGCCAGCGGCGACCCGATCGATGACGCAGTCGCTCGCACCGCCGCAGCGGCCGCCACCCGAGCCGCCGCAGCGGGCATCTTCACGAAAACCGGCCGCGGGTGATCAGCGAGCCCACGCGGGGTCGCGCCCGGCGAGTCCGAGGATGCGGTCCAACGGTCGGGCGGTATCGGCGATTCGGATGGCGGGGCCGAAAATACCCGGGCTGCCTTCGGGCGGTGTGTCCCTGAGGAATTCGAGCAGGATGGTCAGCACGTTGGCGCTCGTCGAATTCCCGGCGAATGGTTCGGGTCCGATCGATGCGAGTAGCAGGTGGGTTGCCGCGCGGCCCGACTAGGAGCATTCTCATCAGTGTTGGACTGTTGTCCGCCTGTGCTGTGTGATTCCACAGCAACGGGTATTCACTCGATGGAGCACCGGATGCCAGCCGGAAAGCCTGCGCGGAGAGGAGTGAACGATGACTGAACCCAGCACGTCCCGCACTCTGGACGAGGTCCCGGAAGGCGACTTCGTCGAGCAGTCCGTCGCCGCCTACCCGGATCCGGCGTACCCCGATGACACCGCCGAACGCGATCTCGCGGAGGCGGTCGATCGAGACGCCTTCCGCGCCAATCCGGCCGATATCGTCGAACAGTCGATCCCGGTGCCGCTCGATGACGATCGCGATGCCGAGCCCGGGTACTGATCCGCCTCGGTCGCGGCAAGGGCTCGCAAGCAGCTGAAAGTAAGGCAGCAGCGATCACACGCTGGCCGGGAGTCGACGCTAGTCAGTGGCGTCCGAGCCGTGCGATCTGGGCGATTCCGCCACAGCGACCGAAAGGGGAGCGCGCAGAGCCGATCTCAGCTCACGCCTGCGCCTCGCTGACGCTCGCTCACGCCTGCGCCTCGCTGACGCTCGGCTCCACCATGACCGAGCGATGCTCGGCTGTGCCTATGGTTCACTCGCTGACGCTCGCTCACTGAGCGATCTTGGCCCGCACCCTCGCGTGCAACTCGCGCAGACTGGAGCGCTCGGTCGCCACCTCCAGCACCCGCAACCCGTGCGCATGTCCGGCCAACTCGGCCGCCAACTGCACGGTATCGACCTGCTTGTGCGGAATCCGATAGGCGGCACACAGCGCGGCCAGATCCATCCCGTGCGGCGTACCGAAGACCCGCTCGAAAACACCGGCGTACTGCGGATCACCCTGTTCCAGGAGTTCGAAGATGCCGCCGCCGTCGTCATTGGCCACCACGATGGTCAGATCGGCGGGGCGGGGTTCACCGCGGCCGATGAGCAGGCCGGAGGCGTCGTGCAGGAAGGTGAGGTCACCGATCAGCGCGATGGTACGACCGGTGTGGTGCAGTGCCGCGCCGACGGCTGTGGAAACGGTGCCGTCGATACCGGCCACACCGCGATTGGACAGCACCCGGACACCGGGCCGCGGATGTGAGACCAGGGCCGCGTCGCGCACCGGATTGGATGCGCCGAGCAGCAGCTGATCGCCCTCGCGCAGCGCGTCCATCACCACCGCGGCGACATGCAGCCCGGTCGGCTTCGGATGGTTGGCCAGTTCCGCGCGGACGACCTGATCGGCCTTCGTATCGAGTTCGCGACAGTACGCGAGCCACTCCGCACTCGGCGTCCCCGTGGTCACCGCCCTGGTTCCGGTGCCGACCACATTGCCGGAGACATCGGGCCAACGTGGACCGGTGGTGAGCGCATAGACGGTGACGGCCGGATCGGCCAGCACCTTCGCGACCTGACGATGCAGCGTCGGCCGCCCGGTAATGATCGCCTGCCGCGGCTTCAGCAGCGGCAAGGCCAGTGGATGCAGGGGCGGACCGTGCATCGGCGCCGTGGGTTCGGCCACCGTCGGCAGCGCGGCCAGTTCCGGCCGCAATCCGGCACCGTGGCCGGAGATGACGACCGTATCGGGCGTCAGGTCGAGGTCTAGCGGCACATCGAGCGTCGCGTACCGGGTGCTCGTCCACGCCTCGCCACCGGGACGGCCCTGGGGCGCCCACTCATCCGGCGTGTGATCCGGCACCAGCGGCTCGCGCAGCGGAATATCGAAGTGCACCGGCCCGGCATTGCCGGAACGAGTGCCACGGGACGCGGCGAGTACCCGGCAGACGGCCGAACGCCACTGGCTGTTCTGGTGTCCGTAGGGCAGGCCGTCATCGGAACCCGACTCCTCCTCGGCGAGTCCGAGGCTGATCGAAGCCCGCACCTGGCTACCGAACAGCCCGAACTGTTCGACAGTCTGATTGGCGCCGGAACCGAGCATCTCGTAGGGCCGATTGGCGCTCAGCACCACCAGCGGCATCCGGGCGTAGTTCGCCTCCAGCACCGCGGGGCCGAGATTCGCGACGGCGGTCCCCGAGGTCATCACCACCGGCACCGGCTGTCCACTGGCGATGGCGAGTCCGATGGCCAGGAAGCCCGCGGTGCGCTCGTCGATGCGCATATGCAGGCGCAGTCGGCCCGCCGTATCGGCCTCTTGCAGTGCGAATGCCAGGGGCGCGTTTCTCGACCCCGGACAGAGAACGACATCCCGCACACCCCCGCGCGCGAGTTCGTCAACGACCACGTGCGCCTGTGCTGTAGACGGATTCACGTCTCCAGCCTCTCAGACAGTTGCTTCGCTGTCTTCGTCACCCCGCTCACAAAACATGTGTTCGATGGGGATTTCGCCGCCCGCGTCCACCACCGGACGCGGGCGGCTGGCATGCGCCGCAGATCGATAAATCCGCATCAGCACAGCGAATCGATTTGCGGTGCAACGTTACCGCCCGAGTCACCCACCACAGAGCGAGTCTAACGAGCGACCTTCGCGGCCGTCTCGCGTCCGAGTTCGCCGAAGCGCACACACCACACGCGCGAACGTCAGGCGCCGAACGCCCCACCCTCAACGACCACCACGAAGCGAGTCTTACGAGCGACCGTTTGCGACCCGTCTCACAGCCAAGTCATCGAAGCGCGCACACCACACGCGCGAACGTCAGGTGCCGAACGCCCCACCCTCAACGACCACCACGAAGCGAGTCTTACGAGCGACCGTTCGCGGCCCGTCTCGCGTCCGAGTCGTCGAAGCGCATGCGCCGAAGGCGCGAGTCTCGACGACTCGGTCGACGCCGATGCT
>NZ_JBFANN010000016.1:0-134223 GCF_040674855.1 Nocardia sp. NPDC049707
GTTCGGCAGCGGGCAGCGACCGATCAGGACTCGCCGGCCAGCGCCGCGATGGCCTTGGCCATTCGCGCGCCGTCGGGCAGGTTCTCGCCGCGGCTGCGGCGCATGCGCTTCGACGACTCGGACGCGAGACGGGCCGCGAACGGGTCGCTCGCAGGACTCGCTGCGCGGGGTTGCGCCGGAGCTGTCGGCTTGCTCGCGTTCGGTTCGCTACGAATGTGCGTCGACTGGGGCCATGGGAACGGATGACGTGGCAGCATCGTTTGCCAGAGTGAGGTGAGCGCGCCGGAACCGTAGCCAGGCCGACGCCGACATCGCGAGATCGATGAGGAAGGATAAGCGCTCGGGCGACGACACGCGGCGCGAGCGTCAGGCCCCGAAGTAGCTTTCGTGGCCACGGGGGACCCGGAGCGCCGCCAATTGGAGACAGACTAGACATAGGGGCACGCCGGTGGATTTCAATGTCGTTGAACGTCCCGAGACGCTCGTGGCGGGCACAGTGCTACGCAGCCCGGCGCTCGCGGTCGAGGGGCCGCGCCGCGCCAAGGTCGAAGAGGCGTGGAAACGCAATCTGGCCCGCACGTTGCCGGGCCCGCCGACGACCGCGTATGTGGACCACGCGCCGGAGATCAACTCCTACCTGACACATATCGTCGGCTACCGCTGCCACACCCTCGCGGATCTGCTACCGGGCGATGTGCTGGCGCGGGTGCCCGCGGGCCGGTTCGCCCGGTTCACCCTCAGCGGCGACAATCTCGGCGACACCATCGTGACCATCTGGCGCGCGGTGTGGGATGCGGAGGCCGTCGGGCGATTGGTACGCGGCTATACCGGTGACGTGGAACATTATCCGGACGCGCGCACGGCCGAGGTATTCGTGGCGCTGGCAGACGAACCGGTCGACGGTTAGGAAGACAGCTGTGGACTTCGAAATTGTCACATTGGACGCAAGCCTGGTCGCCGGACTCACCGTCCCGCTGGCCGGACGCGAGGTGACCGCGCGCGACCTGGACCTGGTGAACTTCACCTGGGACCGCTATCTGGCGCGGGAGAAGAATGTGCCGCGGGTCGCGGCCTATATCGGCCAGAACGATCACGCCGTCGCGATTCTGGGCTACGAGATCGCCGAGATGGATGATATGGATGCCGGTGATGTGCTGACCCGGGTCCCGGCCGGGCGCTACGCGAGATTCGTTGTCTCCGATAAGCCCTACGATCTGCTGCGCACCGCATGGGCACAGGTCCGCAAGGCCGAGAGCGCCGGCACCATCACCCGCTCGCACACCGCGGAAATCGAGCGCTACACCGGGCCCACCTCGGTGGAGGTCTACGTCTCGCTCGACTGATGCACTCGACTGATGCACTCGACCACGATTCAGGTCCGGGCACACGAAAGTTCGTGACCCGGACCTGAATCGCAACTACTCACCACAACCACAGGTTTCGAGCGAAGCGAGATCGAGCATGCGCCGTTCGCGGCCCGGCTTGCGTCCGCGCCGGAGGCGCGGCCATCGAACACAGCCGAGAGGCCGAAGCGCATACGACGGAGTCGTATGTCTCGGCCGCTCGGACGCAAGCCACTAGGGGGCCGCGAACACGCAGCGCCGCAGGCGTTGCAAATTACTCAGCGCCGATGATGAATGCTTCCAGCTGGGCACGCGCAATATCGTCCGCCAGCTGCTTCGGCGGGGACTTCATCAGGTAGGCCGAGGCCGGGAGGACGGGGCCGCCGATGCCGCGGTCCTTGGCAATCTTCGCGGCGCGCACCGCGTCGATGATGATGCCCGCCGAGTTCGGCGAATCCCACACCTCGAGCTTGTACTCCAGGTTCAGCGGCACATCACCGAAGGCGCGGCCCTCGAGGCGCACGTAAGCCCACTTGCGGTCGTCGAGCCAGCCGACGTGATCGGACGGGCCGATGTGCACATCGTTGGCGCCCAGTTCCTTCTTCAGGTTGCTGGTGACGGCCTGGGTCTTGGAAATCTTCTTCGACTCCAGGCGCTCGCGCTCGAGCATGTTCTTGAAGTCCATATTGCCGCCGACATTCAGCTGCATGGTGCGATCGAGCTGTACGCCGCGGTCCTCGAACAGTTTGGCCATCACGCGGTGGGTGATGGTGGCGCCGACCTGGCTCTTGATGTCGTCACCGACGATGGGAACGCCTGCCTTGGTGAACTTTTCGGCCCACACCGGATCGGACGCGATGAACACCGGCAGCGCGTTGACGAAGGCAACGCCCGCATCGATGGCGCACTGGGCGTAGAACTTATCCGCCTCTTCCGAGCCGACGGGCAGGTAGGAGACCAGGACGTCGACGTTGTTGTCCTTCAGCACCTGCACGACGTCGACCGGCTTGGCCTCGGACAGCTCGATGGTCTCGGCGTAGTACTTGCCGATACCGTCCAGCGTCGGACCACGCTGTACGACAACGTCGCTCGGCGGTACGTCGGAGATCTTGATGGTGTTGTTCTCACTGGCGAAGATCGCCTCGGCCAGGTCGAAGCCGACCTTCTTGGCGTCGACGTCGAACGCGGCGACGAATTTGACATCGCGCACGTGGTACGGACCGAACTTGACGTGCATGAGCCCGGGGACGGTGGAGGTCTCGTCCGCGTCCTTGTAGTACTGCACGCCCTGGACCAGCGAGGAAGCGCAGTTACCCACGCCGACGATGGCGACGCGGACTTCGGTGGCGTTTTCAGCCCTTTTGACTTCACTCATGGCCGATATTTCCCTCTTTCTGTGGTGCCGCCTTCGTCGATTGCTCCGCCGCAATCAACTCGTTGAGCCAGCGCACTTCGCGCTCGCTTGATTCCAGACCGAGCTGGTGGAGCTGGCGGGTATAGCGATCCAGCGAGCCACTGGCCTTCTTGATCGCCTCCCGCAGACCCTCTCGGCGCTCCTCGACCTGCCGTCGCCTGCCCTCCAGAATTCGCATCCGCGCTTCCGCGGGGGTGCGGCTGAAAAATGCCAGGTGGACGCCGAAGCCGTCGTCGGTGTAGTTCTGCGGTCCGGTATCGGCGAGCAGTTCGGTGAAACGCGCACGCCCGGCCGGAGTCAGTTGATAGACCCGTCGCGCGCGACGGGTGACGCCCGCGATGTTCTCCTCGGCGATCAGCCCATCGGTCTGCATGCGACGCAGCGCCGGATAGAGCGACCCGTAGGAGAAGGCCCGAAACGGCCCGAGCAAACCGGTCAGCCGCTTGCGCAGCTCGTATCCGTGCATGGGCGCTTCGAGGAGCAGCCCGAGGATTGCCAGCTCGAGCATCGGGCTTCACCCCCTGACTGTGTGCAGACCTAACCGATGGATGCGACTTTTCACTATATCGGAGCGATATAAACGTGCATAGTTGTCTGCGATACAAAGCACGGTCTGCGCAGGTAGCGGCTGGTCCGACGGTGGAACGGACCAGGGCCGTCCCACCGTCGGTGAGCTATCGCTAGTCGATACCGAATGGCGCGGCGTAGCGAACCGTGCCGCTCGGAAGCGGTCGCGCCGGATCGAGCGTCAGTGCCATCAACGCCTCATCCGGCACCTCGATACTCAGGCCGATGCCGTACTCGGATGCCTTCCCGAACCCGAAGCGCGGGTAATAGGTCGGATGCCCGAGCACGATGACGAATGCCTCGCCCAAGTGCGCCGCCGCCGCGAGCCCCGCCCGGATCGCGACGCCGCCCGCACCGGACTTCTGGTATTCGGGCAGCACCGCGCACGGTCCGAGACAGAGCGCGGGCGTGGTGTCGACATGGCAGCGGGTCAGCAGCGCGTAGCCGACGGGAGTGTCGTCCGGCAGCGTGCTGACGATGGACAGTCCGTCCAGCCAGGCCGGGTCGGCACGCAGCGCGTCGACCAGATCCGCCTCATCGACGCGCTCGAAGGCTGCCTGGTTGATCGCGTGGATCGCGGGAATATCGGCATCGGTTTCGACGCGCGTGCGCCAATCGATGGGGAAATTCAACTCGGATTCTCCGTATTCGTATGGTTCGGGCCCGGTTTCGGACACGGCACCACCGTCACGCGAACCGTACGGCTCGCGGCACGAAGGCGGGACGAAGAGAGATCAGACCGGGACCCGGGACAACTGAACAGTCCGGGCGTCGTGCGGGACGGCGGTCTGCGGCGCGGTCATCCCGCCCCACCTCCTCGGGCTGTACATCGAGTCGAATACGGACGAGGAATGCTAACGCGCCCGGTCACGGGCGGGCCAGCGAATTACGGTCACAGCGGGTGATCAGCGGCTCGGCGGGAAGACTTGCAAAGGCTCCCCGGTTACCGTCGCTCTCAGATAACCCGACGCACCCGCTTGGTTACTCGCGTAGATCGCGACCGCGGGGTCCGAATCGCTGTGGCCACCGGCCGGGAATTCGATCGAGGCGTGCGTGATGACGCCGCCGGGTGTCTTGATCGGCTGCGGCGCACCGGCCAGTAGCCCGGCAATCGCACGCACATCGATGCTCGCGAGATCGAAAGTGCGGCTGACAGCGGCGCCACTTCGCGCGAATCCGCCGCGAAAGTCGTAGCGGACCTGCCGATTCGGCTGACCGGGCACCGCGCGCGACAGTGGCGTAATCGCTGAACAGCGTCAACTCATCGGCCTGGAGATCACCGAACTTCTCCCGGTATTCGGCCAGGAAGTGCGTAAGGCCTTCGCGGGTGAGCAGATTCGGCGTCGCGACCACGACCGGTTGCACCGCACCGAGATCGGGCGCGGCGGCGCCGACGGGTGCGGCGGGTGGCGCATCCGGCGTCGCGACACCGCTGGTCAGCACGAAAGCGGCGACAGCAGCACCGAACGAGGCGGCGGTCGCACTGATCACATACCAGCGTCGGCGATTCGATCGAGGTGGTGTCGGCGGCAGCGGCGCATCGGTCGGCCGTTGCACGTCATCGACCAGGTCGGCCAAATCGCCGAGTGTCGTGGCCCCTTGCGCCAATTCGGCGAGGGTCTGATGCTCCTCCTCGCTGAGCTGACCCTCCCGGCGGGCGCTGTCGAGTAGCTGCCCGGTGGTGTCGCGATCGGCGTCGCGGGTACGGGTGTGATCGGGATAACGGCTCGTGAATCCGGCGCGGCGCAACGGGTTTCGCGGCGCTGTCGGCGCACCAGGTACCAGATCGCGCACAGCCGAGGGAACCTGGAGATCGCCGGTGAGACGGTCGAGGTCGGCGATCGGCCTGGGCGGTACGGTCACGATATTCAGCGGCGCTGAGCTGCCCTTCGGCGTAGGCCGCATCCAGCACACTGAACGCATTGGCACGGTCGAGGTGCGCGCGCATACGTCCGGATGCTGCCGTCGACCGCCCGGATGTAGCGGGAGACACAGGAGAATCGTCATTCGCCGATGCCGGTAACACCCCAGTTCAGTAATGAATACCGGTCGGTCGATCCCGCACAGCCCAGCGCGGCCCGCGCGCGGCACCGCTACTCTGGTTCTCGTGCGAATTCAGCGACAGGTGGTCGACTACGCTCTCCGGCGTCGTTCGCTGCTCGCTGACGTCTATGCGGGCCGTGTCGATGTCGCCGAGGTTTGTGACGCCAATCCCTACCTTTTACGTGCGGCGAAGTTCCACGGTCGGGGGAGCGAGGTCACATGCCCGATCTGCCGGAAAGAGCAGTTGACGCTCGTATCCTGGGTCTACGGCGACGGCCTCGGCCCGATGTCGGGTTCGGCTCGCGCACCAGAGGAATTGATACGCCTCGCCGAGACTCGCGAAGAGTTCTCGGTCCATGTCGTCGAGGTATGCCGGAGCTGCAGCTGGAATCATCTGGTGCAGTCGTACGTGCTCGGTACCGCTCCGTCGCCGACGCGCCGGCGCACCGGCACCAGGGCCAACCGGCGCACCGCAGCCGAATGATGGGCCAGGTCATCTGCCCGTCGGGTGACACGCGCGGCCTCGACACGTCCGCCGCGGCGATAATCGCCGCATCGCGCCCCGCAGACCGTTACGAGTTATGGAGATCTTGTCAGTGAATTCGCCCTACGAGACTTCCCCCTACGGCGATGAACCGCACGGCGGCCGGACTCAGCGAAGTTCACCTCAGCCTCCGAATCCGTATCCCGGTCAGCGACCGGCCGGACCACCGCCCGGTCGGCCCGGTCCCGGTGGTCCGCGGCCACCGCAGGGCGGCGGCTATTCCGGTGAGCCGCGCGGTCCGCAGCCGCCGCGCCGGCCGGGTCAGCAGCCGCAGGGCCGTCCGCCACAGGGCAGGCCACTACCCAACAACGCACCGCCCGGCGCGCAGTCCACGCAGAAGATCGAGCGCCCGAATCGACAGCCCGGTTCGCGGACCGACGCCGAACGCAACCGCCGCTCTGGCCCGCCCACCGGTCCCCGTCCGGCCAGCCCGCGGCCCGGCCAGGATCGACCAGGTCAGGATCGTCCCGGCCCCCGGCGCCCCAATGGCTCTGGTTCCAGCACCGGCGAGCGCCGTGCGACCGCGAGCGCGCCGCCCTCGGGTCCGCCGCCGCGCCGCAACGGCGGTAACGGTGGCTCCGGCGGACCAGGCGGTCGCCGTCCCGGCGCGAAGAAGAAATCGCCGTGGCGGATCGTGCGCCGGGTGAGCTATGTCCTGCTCGCCCTGGCCATCGTGGTGCCGAGCGCGGTCTTCCTGATCGCCTACACCACGGTTTCAGTACCCCAACCGGGTGACCTCAAAACCAACCAGGTCGCGACCATCCTCGCCAGCGACGGCACCTCGGTGATCAGCAAGGTCGTGCCGCCGGAGGGCAACCGCACCGACGTCACCATCGACCAGATTCCGCCGCATGTGCGCAATGCGGTCATCGCGGCCGAGGACCGGGACTTCTACACCAACCCGGGCTTCTCGGTCTCCGGCTTCATGCGCGCCGCCCGGGATCAAGCCCTCGGCAAGGAGAGCGCGGGCGGTGGTTCCACGATTACCCAGCAGTACGTGAAGAACGCGCTGGTGGGTGACGAACACTCGCTGACCCGCAAGATGCACGAGCTGGTCATCTCGGCGAAGATGGCGCGCCAGTGGAGCAAGGACGAAATCCTCGCCGCCTACCTCAACACCATCTACTTCGGTCGCGGTGCGTACGGCATCGACGCCGCTGCCAAGGCTTACTTCGCCAAGCCGGTCTCGCAGCTGACCGTGGCCGAGGGCGCGGTACTCGCCGCCACCATCCAGCAGCCCTCCGGCCTGGATCCGGAGAAGAATCCCGAGGGCGCGAAGTTCCGCTGGAACTATGTGCTCGACGGCATGGTCGACGGCGGCAACCTGAAGGCGGAAGAGCGTAAGGCCCAACAGTTCCCGCAGGTGGTCCCGGTGGCGACCACCAAGGACAAGAGCCTGGACGGCGGGCCCGAGGGGCTGATCAAGACCCAGGTGCTCAAGGAGTTGGCGGCCGCGGGCATCAGCGAACAGCAGCTCAATACCGCGGGTCTGTCGATCACCACCACAATCGATCCGAAGGCGCAGCAGGCCGCTGTCGACGCCGCGCAGAAGAAGATGCAGGGCGAGCCGGAACAGCTGCGCACCGCGGTGGTCTCGGTGGATCCCAAGACCGGGGCGGTGCGCGCCTATTACGGCGGCGACGACGGTCAGGGCTACGACTTCGCCAATGCCGGTCTGCAGCCGGGATCCTCGTTCAAGGTCTTCGGTCTGGCGCAGAACCTGGAATTGGGCAAACCGCTGTCGGAGATGTACGACAGTTCGCCGATCACCGTGAACGGCATCAAGATCACGAACGTCGAAGGCGCGGAGTGCGGCACCTGCACCATCGCCGAATCGCTCAAGCGTTCGCTGAACACCAGCTTCTACCGCATGGAGCTGGACATGCAGAACGGTCCGCAGAAGATCGCCGATATGGCGCACAACCTCGGCATTCCGGAAACCATTCCGGGCGTCGGCAAGAGTCTGGTCGAGCCGGACGGTTCTCCGCCGAACAACGGCATCGTGCTCGGTCAGTACAACGCCAGGGTGCTCGATATGGCCTCCGCCTACGCGACTCTGGCCGCCTCCGGCGTCTACCACGCGCCACACTTCATCACCAAGGTGGTGAGCGCTGACGGTCAGGTGCTGCTCGACCGCGGTGAGGTGGCCGGTGAACGGCGGGTCTCGGCGGCGGTCGCCGATAATGTCACCGACGCGATGAAGCCGATCGCCGCATATTCGCGCAATCACAACCTGGCCAACGGCCGCGAGTCGGCGGCCAAGACCGGTACCGCCCAGCTGCTCGACACCGGCGAGAACAAGGATGCGTGGATGGTCGGCTACACGCCATCGCTGTCCACCGCGGTGTGGGTCGGTTCCATCGATAACTCGCCGCTGCGCAACTACGGCGGGACCATGATCTATGGCTCCGGCCTGCCGTCGGACATCTGGAAGGCCACCATGGACGGCGCCTTGGACAGCACCCCCAAGGAAACCTTCCCGAAGCCGGCCCCGATCAAGGGCCAATCCGGTGTGCCCGCCTGGTCCGCACCGTTCACCCCGCCGTCGACCACGGTGGAGTCGCCGCTGCTGCCGCCGATCCAGATCGTCCCGAACACCATCGATACCCCGTTCGGACCGATCCAGATCCCCGGCGTGCAGCCGCAGACCCAGCAGCGCCAACCGCAACAACAACAGCAGCAGCAGTCGGAGTCGACGCCACTACCGGGGCAGCCGACGGCAAACGCTGACGGATCGATGCCCTCCGCCACCGGGTCGCCGCAATCCGGCGGCCATGGCAACGGGAACGGCAACGGGAACGGGAACGGCAACAGCGGCCAACCGACACGCACCCGGTAGCCTCCGATGCCGAGATAGCGGAAACCTCTGGACGGCACGCTGCGGCTGTCCAGAGGTTTTCGCGGACGTACCGCCGCACCACACCTACTCGATCCGCACGCCGTACTGTGCGGCAGGTAGCCTCGGGTGGCGTGACCGATCAGCAACTGGTGGATAGCGCGCCCAATTCCAGCGGAGCACACTATGTCGCGCCCGCGCCGCTGGCACCGGATCTGCGCTCGGCCGACGGCCGAGATCGGCCCAGCCGCAACGATTCCCTGGCCGCGCAGCTGAGCTCGGTCGTCGGCGGCCCGGTCGGTGACCATGCGCTCATCGGCCGGGTCCGGTTCTGGACGCCGATGCGGGTGCTGCTCGCCTTCGCGCTGGTCTTCCTGGCGCTCGGCTGGGCGAGCAAGGCGGGCTGCATCCAGCAGACAACCGCGGGCGACGGTTCGCTCACCCTCGACTGGAACAATGGCCGCCAGTACATCGCCATGTGCTACTCGGATACGGTGCCGCTCTACGGCGCGGAGCGTTTGAACGAGGGCGCCTTCCCGTACAAGAAGGAGTGGACCGAACAGACCCCGGACGGCGGCCGGGAGACCAGGTACATGGAGTATCCGGTGCTGTCCGGGCTCTATCAGTACGCGGCGATGCAGGTCGCCAAGACCTGGGATGCCTCCCCGCTGCCCGGTGCGCTGCAGGTGGTGATCTACTTCAATGTGGTGGCGGTCGGTCTGGCCTTCGCCTGGCTGGTCACCGTGTGGGCCTCGGCCCAACTGGCGGGACGGCGAATCTGGGATGCCGCGCTGGTCGCCTGTTCACCCCTGGTGATCGTGCACGCGTTCACCAATTTCGACGCGCTCGCAACGGCTTTCGCCGCCACCGGCCTGCTCGCTTGGGCCCGCCGACGGCCACTGCTCGCGGGCATCCTGCTCGGCCTCGGCGGCGCGGCCAAGCTCTATCCACTACTGTTGCTCGGACCGATCGTGGTGTTGTGCCTGCGCGCCGACCCACTCCAGCGGGTGCCGAGCGCGCGGCTCGGACTCCGGTGCAGCGATATCAACAGCGGGCGCACCGCGCTGACCTGGCTGCGCGAAACCCCGTATCGCATACAATTTCTCAGCGCCCGACCGCTCGGCGCGGCCGCCGTGACCGTCGCGGCGACGGCGGTCACCTGGCTGGTGGTGAACCTGCCGATCGCACTGCTTTATCCCAATGGCTGGCGGGAGTTCTTCCGGCTCAACACCACTCGGCATGCCGATCCGGATTCCATCTACAACGTCATCACCTCGTTCACCGGCTGGGCCGGATTCGACGGCCAGATCGGACACGGCGACCAGCCGACCATCCTGAATCTGGTGTCGCTGCTGGTATTCGTCGCCGCCTGTGCGTCGATCGGCTATATCGCGCTCACCGCCCCGCGCCGACCGCGCCTGGCCCAGCTGTGCTTCCTGGTTGTCGCCGCCTTCCTGATCACCAATAAGGTGTGGAGCCCGCAGTATTCGCTGTGGTTGGTGCCGCTGGCCGTGCTCGCGCTGCCGCATCGCCGAATTCTGTTGGCGTGGATGACCATCGACGCACTGGTCTGGGTGCCGCGGATGTTCTACTATCTCGGCCTCGACCGCAAGGGGCTGCCCGAGCAATGGTTCACCGGCACCGTACTGTTGCGCGATATCGCGGTGCTAGCGCTGTGCGCCTTGATCATTCGGCAGATCTACCGACCGGAAGAGGATCTGGTCCGGCGCGATTTCGTCGACGATCCGATCGGCGGCATCGTCGATCGCGCGCCGGACCCGCTGCTGGCCTGGCTGCCGGAGGCGCTGCGGCCCAAGGCTGCCCTCCGCTAGCGACTGCTTGCAGGTCGCTCGAAAGGGTCAGCGCGCGGTCAGCTGGTGCGCAGGTAGCGCGCCTGCCTGGCCGGTTCCCGCGGCAGCAGGTCCAGATCCAGCTGCCACGCGCTGCCGGTCCACGGATCGAACAGCGGGGTGCCGTCCACGGTCGGCAGATGACGGCAGGACTGTGCCAGCATCGCCACCGCGGGGTCGCTGGACTCGGATTCGTCCGTGCCGACGATCACCGTGGACAGCCCGATCAGATCGCCGCGCACCAGCAGCGTCGCGATGCGCTGGGCATCCGCGGTCTGGTACCCGTGCGGGAAGTCCGCGGCGAGCAGTACCCGATGCTCGGTCGGCGGCGTGAAATTCCCACTGGAATAAGCCAATTCAGCCAGGTCGGCGGCCTCGACCAGGGTCTGCAGCCGCGGTGAGATATCGCCGAAGTCGGTAATCGGCGGACCGTTCAGCACCGGGGTCAGCGGACCGACGAGCTGGCTGAACGCACCGGTCAGATCGATCATGTCGACCAGGGTGCGCCGTCCGGGATCGGCCGCGAGCAGCCGCGCGAGCACTGCGCCGACGACCGGAGTCGCCGCCGCCGAGGATTCGGTATCGATCCACAGCGGGCGGGTCAGCGGCACCGGCACACAGTACGGAATCCGCAGTGGCCCACGTTCGTTCGCGTAGAGCTCGCCGAGCCGAATGCCGTCGCTCGGCGCCGGCTTTCGATCCCAGGCGGGCGAATCCCAGGACGCCAGCGACGGCGGCAGTTGCCGATCGGCGTCGGCGAGTTCGCGCATGAGCGCTTCGCTATCGCGCAGGTGGTTCCCCTCCGCCGCGGCGATCAGATCGTCACAGCGACGCTGCGCGGTCTGCCTGGCCGCCTCGGCGGCGGGGGTGTTCCTGGTCGCCGGATCCGAAACCGCCACGGAGAGTTCCTGATCCAGCCGCTGCATGGCGTAATCACGTGCGGAGATGAGCGCGGCGGCCGAGCGCGCGGCATCCTCGAAGATCATCCACAGGCGTTCGAGTCCGTGCGCGACCTCGAGCGGCGCCGGGCCGGCGGCCCGGGAGTCGTCGGGACCGCTGATGGTGCCCTGACCGCCCGCGGTGCCGACGGGATCGGCTTCCCGCAGATCGGCCACGCTGCGGTGTCCGGACTGCGGTGTCGCCGGTTCGTCGACCTCGACGCCGTGCGCGGTGAGCAGCACGGCAAGCCCACCGGCATAGCCCTGACCGACCGCGCGCAGTTTCCAGTCGGTTCCACGCCGATACACTTCGAGACAGATCAGCGCGGTTTCCCCCGCCGACGGATTGATCGCGAATTCCGCGGTAGCGACATCGTCCACGGCGAGTGCGGCGGTGACCGCACCGAGCCCACCCGACGGCGCGGCCGCGGCCGGGTCGGCGCTGACCACCAACAGCACCGCCTTGGCGTCGGCGCGCACCTCGGCGAGCCGGATGGTGACGCTGTCCCCGGACAGCATCACCCCCGCGGTCTCGGTCTGGTTGTAGAACACGAAATCGCCGGTATCGGAGACCCGCAGGTTCTCCGCCACCACGAGCGCCGAAACATCCAGGGCAGCCCCGGCTTTCGCGCTGAATTGAACGATATCGCCGGTCAGTACCAGGTTCTGACCGGCCTTCAGCTGAATCACGTTGTCCGCCCCGTTGTTTCGTGCATGGTGTCTGTTCCAGCGATCTGCGAGCAGTCGCTACGCCAGCTCAATTCCCCAGGAACCGGCCCAGCTGTGGGACCGCCTCACCCGGATGTTTGGCCTGGAAGCCTTCGCCGAGCGCCTGCAACTTCCAATCGTTGCCGACCCGGAACAGCTTGGCCATGGCCATCGCGGTGAACGGCATACCACCGGCGAGGGTATACCTGGCCAGCTCGGCATTGTTGGCGCCATCGACCAAGCGGCAGAACGCATTCTGGACCTGTTCGAAGGTATGGCCCTTGTAGGAGGTCACGATGAACACCAGCGTGCTGACATGTGCCGGGAGACGGGTCAGGTCGACCAGGATCACCTCGTCGTCGCCCTCACCCTCACCGGTGAGGTTGTCGCCCTGGTGCCGGACCGAACCGTCCTTGGAGGTCAGCTGGCCGTAGTAGGCGACATCCACCACATTCATATCGGCGAACATCACCACCGACGCGTCGAGATCGATATCGACGGTCCGGTTGCCGAACATGCCGCGGCTGCGCACCGGATCCCATCCCAGCCCCATCTTCACGAAGGTCAGCGCCGCGCCCCCCTCCTTGCGCAGGGTGACCCGCTGCCCCTTGACCAGGCTGACCGGACGATCCTTGCTCAGGCTGATCTCGCTCGGCTGCTGCTGCGCGGCGGGCTGACCGGGCGGCGGATAACCCTGGCCCGGTCCGGGCTGGGCAGGCGGCGGGTAACCACCGGGAGCCGGCGGCGGTGGGTAACCCTGGCCGGGCGGCGGGTAGCCGGGTGCGCCCTGGGGATAGCCCTGCTGTGTCGGCGGGTACTGCGGCTGCTGCTGCGTCGGGTACGCGGGCTGGGGCGGCGGCGGGTAGCCCGGTCCGGGCTGGGCGGCTTGGGCGGGTTGGTAGGTCGGTGGCGGCGGGACCTGCGTCGCGGCCGGAGACTCGTCGACGGTGACACCGTGATCGGTGACCAGCGCCGCGAACCCGCCCGCGTAGCCCTGGCCGACCGCGCGCACCTTCCACTCGCTCTGGCGCCGGTACAGCTCGAGTGCGATCACGATCGACTCGGTGTTCAAACCGTCGATGCGGTACTCGTACAACTGATTACCCGCCGAATCCGACACGAGCGCCGTCGGCGCTTGGAAGCGGCCGAAATTGCTCGTCGCATCGTCCAGGGTGATCACCGCGCGGATCTGCGCGATGTCCGCGGGTACCGCATTCAGCGACACCACCAGCGACGCGGGCTGCCCGGCCGGTGCGGGCTGCAGATTCACCCCGGGGCCAGTGGGCTGATTGAAGAAGACGAAGTCCGCGTCGGAACGGACCTTCCCCGACTCGGTGACCAGCAGCGCGGACAGATCCGCCGGTGCGGGCAGTTGGACGGAGATCACCACGTCATTGGTGGCCAGCGGGCCATTCTGACCCTTGGCGAGTGTTGCGGACAAGTTCGACCCTTCGCTTGTCGGTGCGTACGGTGCCACTCTACGAGAAACGTGCCGAACACGATCCGAAGTATCCGTCGCCGTGGCTCATTCGAGTGTTGCAAGATCGGTTAGGGTGGCGAAACGCGGTCGGAACGGTGGGCGATATACCCGTGTTCCCCTACCAGACAGCAGGCAAACCCCCTATGGCGCAACTGTTCGAGCAGTCGAAAAAGGTGATCGAAGCACACCTCGCCGGATCGAGTATCCGCGCGATTTCCGGCTCGATGGTCGCCTACGAAGGAAATGTGCAGTTCAAGTCGGCCGGTTTCGGCGGCGGCGACGGCGTGCTCGCCGGACTCAAGCGGCGTGCCACCGGCGAGAAGCTGTCGTTGATGGAATGCAGCGGCAACGGCCGGGTCTTCTTCGCGGTCAACGGTCAGTACGTCAGCGTGGTGAATCTGAACAACGAGACGCTGCAGGTCGAATCGCAGCAACTGCTGTGCTTCGTCGGAAACCTGCGCACCGACGTACGTTTCGCTGGTCTGCGCGGTGCGTCATCGGGTGCCGGTCTGTTCACCACCACGGTGACCGGGCAGGGCCAGGTGGCACTGCTTTCGGCGGGTGGGCCGCTGATCTACCTGGAGGTTTCGCCGCAGTATCCGCTGATCGTGGATCCGGATGCCTTCGTGGCCTGCCAGGGCAATCTCAATCAGTCTTTCGTGACCGATGTTTCGTGGCGCACCTTCGTCGGCCAGGATGCCGGGGAGGCGTTCTCGCTGCGCTTCGACGGTCAGGGCCTGGTGTTGATCCAGCCGGCGGAACGGTAAGGGGGCCAGCGATGTTCGAGAAGGTCAACGGCAAGGTCGTCAAGGTCGATGTCGGGAGGGCGGGCGGTGTGGTCGCGCGCAACGGCGCGATGCTGTTCTACACCGGCGATATTTCCTTTGCGCCGCACCAGATTCCCGGAGCGGCACCCGGTATGGGCGGTGGCGGCATTATGCACATGGCCGGTCGGATGATGGCCGGTGAGCACGAGCGCACCATGCTGGCCACCGGCAATGGCAAGGTGCACTACGGGTTCGCCGGACTGGAAGTGCATGTGGTGCAGATGCAGCCCGGTGCGGTGCTGCGTGTCGAAGCCTCGCGACTGCTGGCCAACACCGCCGCGCTACAGAGTTCGATTGTGTCCGTGATGAGTTCGGGCGGTGGTGGCGGCGGTGGACTGATGGGTGCGCTGCGCGGTGCGGCCAGCGGTGCGCTGACCGGTCAGGGCATGTTCACCACGCAGTTGTCCGGACAGGGGGCGGCGGTGCTGCTCGCACACGGCGGATTCCTGGAGCTGCCGGTAGGTGGCCCGGTGGGTCCGTCGGGGGGAAACCTCCAGAACTCCGGGCAGATCGTGGTCGATCCGCAGGCCTTCGTCGCCGCCTACGGCAATGTGCAGACCGAGTTGAAGACGGCATTGAGCTGGCGCGATGCGGTCGGTCGCGGTTCCGGCGAGGCGCTGCAATTGCATTGCGTCGGACAAGGTGTCGTGTACGTGCAGGCCTCGGAAGAGAAATTGTGAACCATGACCGAAATCTTGAATCCGCTGAATCTCGGTGCGAGCGACAATATTCCGGGCAACAGCTACGCCTACTGCATCGACCTGAACAAACCGTGGTTCATGCGCAAGGGCGCGATGATTGCATACTACGGCGATATGCGGTTCCAGATGCTCACCCACGGATTGCAGGGCGGCCTGCTGCATATGGTCTCGCAGCAGTTCTCCGCACCGCTGTTCACCGGCGACTATGTGATCGCCGAGGGCCACGGCAAGCTGATCATCGGCGACCGCGGTTACGACATCAATTCCTATGACCTCGAGGACAATGGCAACCTCACCATTCGCGCCGCCAATCTGCTCGCCTTCGAGCCGGGGCTGTCGCTGAATCAGTCCATCGTCCCCGGATTCCTCACCCTCATCGGCACCGGCAAATTCCTGGCCTCCTCCAATGGCCCGGTCATGTTCGCCGAGCCGCCGCTGCGTGTGGATCCGGAAGCCCTTGTCGGCTGGGCGGATTGCCCGTCGCCCAGTCATCACTACGACCAGCGTTGGATCACCGGCTTCCTGGCCAGCGGCGCGGCGCGCTTCGGGGTGAGTTCCGGTGAAGAGCGCCAATTCGACTTCACCGGGGCCGGAACGGTTCTCATCCAATCCAGTGAGAAGATCCTCAGCGATTCCACGCTGGTCCGTACCATCGAGGGGCAATTGCAGAGCGGTATGAGCGTCGGTGGCCTGCAGCGGTTGCAGGGCGTCATTGCCCAGCAATTGGGCGCTCAGCAGCACGATTACTGAACCGGATGACCCGGGGATCATCCCTGGGTTCCAACTTTCGGCGGACTCGACACACCCGGACCGGCGAATAGCTTCCCAACAGCAGACATCGTATTGGGAGGCACTATGAGTATCGGACTTGTGATCGCGGTCATAGCGGTCATCGCGGTGGTGGTGAAACGATTCTACGGCGAACCGATGAACGCCCGCGACACCTTCGGTCCCCCGGTCGTCCTGTTGGCGATCGGCAGCTACAGCCTCACCAAGGTCGCCGACCTCAACGGCACCGATATCACCTGGCTGATCATCGGCGGCGGCGTCGGCCTCGCCTTCGGCGCGCTGCGCGGCACCACGATCGGCATCTTCACCCGCGACGGCCATCTGTGGCAGCGCTATACCGTGCGCACCGTCATCGTCTGGGCCGTCTCGATGGTCGCGGGGTTCGCCATCAGTGCTCTCGGCACCAGCATGGGCATGCACCACGACGCCCGCCCCACCACCCTCTCCATCGGCATCAGCATGGTCGGCGAAATGCTCACCCTCGGATTGCGTGCTCTCTCCACCGGAGTCCCATTCGCCCCCGACAAGGGGACTTCCGGCTCCCTACTCGACCACTTCGCGCCCCGAGCAACGCCGCCACAATCCGCGCCGAAGCTCTCCTTCCCCACGAATCCGTCCTTCCCCCGCCCGAACCAGCGCCGCACCGAGCCGGAACTTTATCCCCCTGCACCGAATCATCGGTATCCCAACCAGCCCCACGCATCCGATCAGTCCGACCCCGCCGCATCAAATCCCCACCCCTATCAACCACCGGCCCTCGACCACTCCCCAACCCTCCGCGACGCCCTCGACTGGCTCAACCGCACCCGCAACCGCTGACCGGTCACGGCATCGCCGTCTCGTCGAGCACCCGACGCTGGTCTGCGGGTGCCGCCGTCAGGACTTCGACGCCGGCCCGAAACGCTCAGCGAAGGACAGCATTTCCGCCACAGGGTCGGCTATGTGGCGTCCGGCGCGGCCTTGATGAACCAGTTGACGATCTCCTCGCCCGCCAGAATTCCGGAGGCGCGGGTAATGGTGAGGTTGGGGTGGGTCCAGTTGAGTTGTTCGAGTTCACCGTGGCGCGGGCGGATGGCGGAGTCCGCGGCACGCAGCATTTCGGCGTCGAGTGCACCGTCACCCGCCGCGAGAGTCAGTGCCGCGGCGGCGAGTTCGCCGCTTTCGACCAGGCGGCGGCGGACTTCGCGCACCGCGTGACTCTTACAGACGGCCAGCGGCATCGTGTAGATCTTGCGGCCCTGCTGGGAAACCGACCAGCCACGCGGGCGGCACCAGGCATCCCATTCGGCAAGGAAGCCGTCGGGTACTTCCTTGGGCTGCACCACCAGATAGGTGAACAGATGATCGGCGACCCGGAATTTGGTGACCCAGGAATCGTCGATGCGCGCACGCAGTTCGGTATTCACCTCCGACAGCGTCGCGCCACTCGCGCGCACCTGCGCGTCGATATCGATGCGCCAGCGCATATCCGGCACGCCGTCGACCAGGATGTTCCCGCCATTGCTCGTGATCGCGTACCGCCAAGGGGCGCCGGGCAATTGGATACGTTCGAACTGCTTGATGGTCCGAGTGGTAGTGGGGATGACGGCGGCGGGCTCGGCCAGGGTCTGCATTCGCAAGGCGGCGGTGGTTGTCATGTACGAAAGTGGTGCGCCCTCGAGGTGTTCCACACAGACCGTCGGCACTTCGGTGGCCGCGTGGAAAGCGTTGCGCGAGTAGATCATTGTTCGGTCGAGATCGGTAGCGATCAGCGCGTGTCTTCGTAGTTTTCGCAAATGCATTACTGCTGCACGTCCTTGATCAATCCCATACACGAATAGGCCAGATCGGGTACGACCTCGACCGGGACGCCGCGGGCCGCGGCGAGCAGGCGGATATGCGCGTGTTCCGGTGCGTCCGCCGCACGCACCAGCACCCGCCACGGCAGCCGTCGCAGCAATACTCGAGTCGTCTCGCCGACACCGGGTTTCACGAAATTTACGCTGGTGATGCCGTATTCCGCGCGCACCTTGTCGACCGAGGCCCAGCCGGTCCAGGTCGGCATCCGGTCGTCGGCGCGCACGGCGGCCAATTCGGCGGGTACGCGATCCCGGATCGCATCGAAGGCGGCGGTCACGGTGTCGAGCAGGCGGCCGGAGACATCGTCGGCTGCCAGCTCGCGGTAGAACTTCGCACCGTGGAAATCGCCGGGGCCGATCAGCGTGTCATTGAGCACGGTGCGCGAAATCAGTCCGGAGACTGTCGAATTCAGGCAGGCGGAGGCGATCAGGAAGTCGTCTCGGGTGCCGTAGGTGCGTACACAATATCCCGGGTCGGCGAGCACGGCGAGTTCATCATTGAATCGGGCACCGCCCGCGGCATGGTAGGCGTCCAGCGCTTCGGTGAGTTCGCGCGTGATGGCACCCTTGCCGGTCCAGCCGTCCACGAATACTACCGATGACGGGTCATGGTGCCGGGCAAGATAATCCAGTGCGACGGCGTCGATACCACGACCACGCACGATGGATACCGCGTAGTGCGGCACATCGAGACGGGCCCCGCGCGACCACAACCACCGCCGCATGAGAATCCCGACCGGCGTACCCGCCCGCGCCAGCGAGACCAGCACGATATCGGTACCGCGTTCGGCGACAACGAGCTCCGACACCGTCGCCACGGCGAGCGCGAGCCGCTCGGCACTCTCGGCCAACACCTCGTCGAACAGCGAGCGATATGCCGCATCGGGCTGATATTCGATCGGCAGCGATTCCGCATAATGCGCGGCACCGGATTGGATCCGGCGCTCCCGCTCGGCCACATCGGCCTCGAGGTCGAGGTCGGACAGATCCTTCAGCAGCCAGGAAACCTCCTCGGCCGCATACGATCCGAAGGCCGGGCCGTGCAGCGGAACGGGCAGGTCCAAGGCCGATTGCGCAGACATATTCGATTCCGGCACGGCGTTCGACCTCACAGCACTCTCGGTTCGGCGGACGACGGCGCATCGGTCCGTTCGGCATGCAACAGTCGCGGATCCGCGCCCGGCAGCACTGCCAAGACGACATCGTCACCGGATGCGGTCAGCACATCGATCAGGCCGCCCTCGACCAGCAGTTCATCGGTATCGGCTGGGGTATCGATGACGACGACCAGCACCGGCCGGGCTTCGACCGAACGCACCGCTGCGGCCTCCGTCGATCCCGCATCATCCACTGCCCCCTCGCCGACCTCCGCACCTTCGTTCAGTGCCTGCAGTTCCGAGTGCGCATCATCGATCCAGTGCGCGTTGTAGAGATACCGCGGTTCCACTTCACCGGGTTCGGGCGCGATGAACCGAAATCCGCGCCGCAACGGATAACCCGGCTCATCCAGCACATACGCGGGCGAGCGAGTCGTCGTCTGAAATCGCGTCGGAATCCCCGCATCGGCGAGCTCGGCCGCCAACCGCAACGGCAGGTACATCAACTCCTCGTGCCCGAGCACAATCGCGGGCCGACCAGCGAAACCATCGGCGAGACGAACCCGCAATGCCGCCACGGCCCGCGCGAGCGCCGCCTCGAACGCGACGGTATCGGACCGCAGAATCCCGTGCCGACCGCCCTCGGGCACCGAGGCGGGCCACGGCAACTCGACGCGATCGAACGAACCGCGCTGCGCCGCAGTGGGATTCAATTCGGGATCGGGCATCGATGACACCGTCTCGACCAGATCCTCGGGCAGCGAAGTACGCCCGGACGCCAGACACACCGTATCGATCCGCGCACCCAACTCCTCGGCCGCCGCCTCGAACCGTGCCCGATCACCCTCGGTCCGCATATCCACCAGCGAAGCCAGCACATAATGCGAACGCGGCGAGAACGCGTGCAGTGCCCGCACCGCATCGATCGCCGTATCACCGGTGGAGATCTCGTCGTCGACAAGCACCAGCGGCAGATCGTTGACGAAGATATCCGCGGGCGCAGGCTGCAGCAGATGCGAGGTGGCGTGCGAATGCCCCTCCTCGAAGCCGGTCAGGGTAGTCGCATCGGGCACCTCGCGACGGGTCGAATGCAGATAGCATCCGGCTCCGATCCGGGCCGCCACACAGTGCCCCAAACCCGTTGCGGTCTCGGCGAATCCGAGCACCACGGCCTCGCGATCGCCCAGCACGTCACGCACCAGATCGCCCAGTCGATTGCCCGCACCGAGAACCACCCGCGGATCGGTCGGCAGATGTTTTCCGAGCACCGTCGAAACCAACAGGTGCGCACGGCGTGGATTACGCCGCAATCCGGGCTGAATCAAGGTGTCGATCGGCAATTCAGCGGGCAGCACATCAACCGATCCGCCACCGTGCGACCGCTCGTGCCGCAACTCGAAACCCAAATTCGTTGTCGCCCAGGGATCGATTCTCATTCAGTCACCAACGCCGTCAACAGATCCACGAACGAAACACCCTTCTTCGCGACACCGAAAACCCTGGCCCGCAGCAGGATCTGCCGTGCCCAACTGCGATGCGGCCGCATCTCGTTCATCTTGTTCCGATATCCGGACGCCGCCACCCCGCCGACATCGACCTGCAGAATGTCCAGCGCATCCGAATACTCCTCGTGGGTCACCACCGATAGCGCATGCACGGCCGCCACATGTGACGGATGGATGACCGTCTTGCCCTGGATCCCATTGGCCCGGTCCAGTGTGATCTCACGTAGTAGACCGTCCAAATCGCGACTGACCAGATAGCGCCGGAACGGCACCGCATCGGACTCCTCGAACGGCGCGGTCCGCAGCAACGGCCGGAACATCCGCTCGTGATCGGCGAAGTATTCCCAGACCGGTCCGGTGATCACGAAACCCGTACCGTCCGAACGCCCCAGGTAGTTCACGATATCGGCGATGACATCCGCGACCACCCGCACGTCGTAGATGGTCAGATCCCGGTCCCGCCGAATGCCGAAGGTCGAGCACATATCTGTCGCACCGATGCGC
Source organism: Nocardia sp. NPDC049707 (assembly GCF_040674855.1). Classification (NCBI taxonomy): domain Bacteria; kingdom Bacillati; phylum Actinomycetota; class Actinomycetes; order Mycobacteriales; family Nocardiaceae; genus Nocardia; species Nocardia sp. NPDC049707. The sequence goes on from NZ_JBFANN010000016.1 coordinate 20,985, forward strand.
ACCGCGAGTATCCGATCCCGATGCTCGGCCAAAAGCGTCGCGATCCGGGTCAGCTCCTGATCCCGGGTCTGGCGATGCACCAGCGCGGGCGATTCGAGGACGGGCATGCCGTAGACCGGCCTGCTGAGCCGCTCAGCGGCCACCGCGAGCGCCGCGAGATATTTCGGGCCGCTCGCACTGTCGAATTTCGGAAACACGAAACCGGTCAGTACCGCCGCCCCGGCGCCGAGCTGTTCGACGATTTCGGTCACGGTATCCGCATCGCGGACCCGGACGAATAGCAGCGGATTCGGATCCTCGCTCTCGGCAAGCAGATTCAGCGTCACGATGGTCTGGTGTTTGGCCCATTCCACCTCGTGATCGGCGACCGCATCCTCGAGATCGATGACCATCGAACACACGCCACGTGCGGCGCGCTTACTTATCGTCGAGGCGAGATCATGACGAGTCGCGGGCGCATACAGCGTGGCGCCGAGCGCGATCGCCAGAATTTCCCGGTCGGCCTCATCGCCGAACGGTTCCGGTTGTCGGTGGAACAGGTGCCGCGCTTCCGGGCCATGCAACTGGCGAAAATGGCGCAGTGGCAATTGCTTTCGCAGAGAGACCTGTTGCTGGACGATGATGCCCGCGGTCATCGCTTCGCTGTCCTCATCCCTAATGGCGGTGGCCGCATAAACCCTGGCCTCATTCTCGTCGTGGTCCTGCTTGTTTTCTCATTCGATCCACTACCCCGCCAACGAATTCCGCGACGGTATCCAATTCGGCCACGTAGGCCCAGTAGTCGGGGTGCCGTCCCGACAGGTTTTCGGTGATTCGGTCGATCCGGTCCACCTGCGCATCGAGCACAGATCCCCATTCGCCGACGAGCCCGCGGCTCACCGCGAGCATTTGTGCGTCCCGCAGCCGAAATCGTACGGCCTTGGCCCTCTCTTGCGGATTCTCACGGACCTCGCGCAGCAATGTCAGCCGTTTGGTGACAGCGTCGATCAACTGTTCGGCCTCGGTGAGGTACCCCCGTGCGGATGTGGTCAGATCAAGCGCAGACTCCGGATTGTTTTCGGCCGCCGCCACACGCGCCCGCACGAGGGCGGCGTCCGCGGCCTCGATGGCCCGTTGACTTTCCTGCCCATTGTTAGCCAGATCCGCCGAACTCGCAGCATTGAACTCCCGGAGCAACTCCGAGTAGGCCGGTGCCAGCCGTTCGTCACGGGTGTGCACCGCGGCCAATCTGGTGCCAACCGAGGTGATCGCGTTGGCCGCCGCCGCGGCCCGAGATGGCGCCTGCGCCAAGGCTTCTGCCAACGCTTTCGTCGCCGATTCCAAGCGGTTGGCGGCCTCCCGGATCTGCGCGGCGGGCACTTCGGAACCAAGCGCCTCCAGTGTGAGCAGCGACTCATCCACCGCCGCCGCGTGCTGGCGCACCGAGGGGTAGCCAGCGTATTCGGATTCGGCGGCCTGCCCGCGCACGCCCGCCGCCACGATCTTCACTTGCTGCGCGAACTGCGGCACCGTGCCGAGCACGGCGACGGCTTGTTCGAGCTGGGACTGATTACCGTGATAGAACTCATCGACGGCACGGGCCGCGTCGGCCAACTGCCGCGCCAGCGGATCCACCCGCGCCGGCCCCTGCGGCATCGCCGTGTCGTCGCGCTCGGCGTTATCCATTTCCTCGGTGAACGTCAGATATGCGCCCGCGGCGTCATAGCACCTGCTGCGCACGGGTTCCCATTTCGCGCCCATCCGTCGCTCCGGAAACACCTGTTCACTGGCGTGCACCGCCGCCTCGGCGACGCTCTGCCGCCGATCCATATCCAGGAACGCGGCCGCCACCGTCGACCGAGCCTGTGCAATCCATTCATTGTGCCCGGACGACCGGAACCATCCATGCCTACGGCCTGCCACGCCCCGATGTTAGGCGGTGCACCCGCCTCGGCTCGGCGCAAGCGAGCGAGATGTTCCGGTTCGCCGAGGGATACATCACTTCCTACGCAAGATTGCCGAAAGCCACTACTGTCGTAGGACGTACCCGGCGATTCGGACAGTGCTGGGAAACACAGACGTCTAATGAAAGGGAACCCCGCATGGGTGTCAGTTTGTCCAAGGGCGGCAATGTCTCGCTGACGAAGGCGGCGCCGAACCTTACCGCTGTCTCCGTCGGGCTCGGGTGGGATATTCGTACGACCACCGGCACCGACTTCGATCTCGATGCCAGTGCGATCGCGACCGGTGCGGACAAGAAGGTCGTGTCCGACAAGCACTTCATCTTCTTCAACAACCTCAAGTCGCCGGAAGGCAGCATCGAGCACACCGGTGACAACCTGACCGGTGAGGGTGAAGGCGACGACGAGGTGATCAAGGTCGATCTGGCCAACACGCCGCCGACGATCGAGAGCATCTTCTTCCCGGTGTCGATCTACGACGCGGACACCCGGCAGCAGTCCTTCGGCCAGGTGCGCAACGCCTACATCCGCGTTGTCGACCAGGCCAACGGCACCGAGCTGGCCCGCTACGACCTGTCCGAGGACGCCTCGACCGAGACGGCCATGGTCTTCGGCGAGCTGTACCGCAACGGCGCCGAGTGGAAGTTCCGCGCCATCGGGCAGGGCTACGCCTCGGGTCTGGCGGGGATCGCCCGTGACTACGGTGTGAACGTCTAAAACGTACTGCTTATTACAGGGGGCTCGGCGACGGGAGCCCCCTGTACACCTTGTCCGCGGAACGATTCGCCCCGCCGCTCCGTTGGACAATCGACGGTTCCGTGCCGACGCTGGAACCATCAATTCGTCCGCGGGTTGATCCCGCCCTCGGGTACATCGGAAATGGCGCGCTCGGACAGATATTCGACCGCCGCACGGAAAGGGTCTCCGCGTGGTCTTGCGCATATTCGGCATGTCCATCGTTGTCACGGTGGTATCGCTCATCGTGGCATTCCTGTACGGCGGGCCGACGGCGCTGGCGCTGGCCGCCATCCTGGGTGTCCTCGAGGTTTCGCTGTCGTTCGACAATGCGGTGATCAACGCCACTGTGCTCGAGCGCATGAACGAGTTCTGGCAGCGGATCTTCCTTACCATCGGCGTGATCATCGCCGTATTCGGCATGCGGTTGGTCTTCCCGTTGGCGATCGTCTGGGTCACCGCGGGCCTGAACCCGGTGAAGGCGTTCGATCTGGCGCTGAATCCGCCCGCCGATGACGCGCTGGTCTTCCCGGACGGCAGCCCCAGCTACGAGAAGCTGCTCACCGACGCGCATCCGCAGATCGCCGCGTTCGGTGGCATGTTCCTGCTGTTGCTGTTCCTGAACTTCATCTTCGAGGAACGCGAAATCACCTGGCTGTCTTGGGTAGAGAAGCCGCTCGCCCGACTCGGCAAGCTGGACATGCTCTCGGTGGTCGTCGCCGCCATCGGCCTGGTGCTCACCGCGGAACTCATCGCGAGCGACGAAGACCGCGCCACCGTCCTGGTCGCCGGTCTGCTCGGCATGATCACCTATATCGTGGTGGACGGGCTCGGTTCGCTGTTCCACACCGAGGAGTTCGAGGAATCCGCGGACGGCGGGCCGTCCCAGCTGGTCAAGGCCGCGGGCAAGGCGGCGTTCTTCCTGTTCCTGTACCTCGAAGTGCTGGACGCGTCCTTCTCCTTCGACGGTGTCATCGGCGCCTTCGCCATCACCTCCGACCCGATCATCATCGCGCTCGGCCTCGGTCTGATCGGCGCCATGTTCGTCCGTTCGATCACCGTGTACCTGGTGCGCAAGGGCACGCTGTCGGAGTACGTATATCTGGAGCACGGCGCGCACTGGGCGATCGGCGCGCTGGCGGTCATCCTGTTCGTCTCGATCGGCGTGCACATCAACGATCTCTTCACCGGTCTCGTGGGCGTTGCGTTCATCGGCGCTGCGTTCATTACCAGCATCATTCGGAATCGGGGCGAGGACACCCCCGAAGTGGAGACCGAGCGAGAGGTCACCCCGGTAGCCTGAATTCCGGCGCGTAGCCGAAGAACCAGCAGCGGCCGATCTTTTCGAGCGACTCGCAATCAGTCGCTAGCGGCGGCCTACAGCCGCTGCCGCTTCTCTTTTCCCGAGGGGGATGGCGATGTCGAACGAAACTCCGGGCGTGAGCCGGTCCACGGTGACCTTGTCGAAGGCCACGCCGAGCATCACCCTCACCAAACCCGGTGATCAGCAAGGCACCATGCGGGTCAACCTGAACTGGTCCAGTGGCCCGAAGGGCTTCTTCCGCCGCGCCAAGGCGGTCGATCTGGACCTGGGCTGCCTGTACGAATTGTCCAGTGGCGCCAAGGGTGTGGTGCAGGCCATCGGCAATAACTTCGGCTCGCTGCAATCCGAACCGTTCATCCTGCTCGACGGTGACGATCGCAGCGGCGCGTCGGCCGGCGGCGAGAATATGCAGATCAATCTCGCTCGGCCCGAGGTGTTCCGGCGGATTCTGATCTTCGCCTACATCTACGACGGCGTGCCGAACTGGGCCGCGGCCGGCGGGGTGGCGACGCTGTACCCCACCTCCGGTCCGCAGATCGAAGTCCGGCTGGACTCCCCGGTGGACGGTGCACGGTCGTGTGCGATCGCGCTGCTACAGAATCAGGGCCCGGGCATCACCGTGCATCGCGAAGTGAACTACATCCATGGTGCGCAGAGCGCGATCGACGAGGCGTACAACTGGGGCATGACATGGCACGGCGCCAGGAAGTAATTCAGCGCACGGGCACCGGCTGGCGCTGCTCGACCACGGGCGCCTGACGACGCGATGCGAACACCATGCCGAGCAGTCCGACGCCGAGTCCGGCGGGGCGATGGGCCGCAGCGTCGATGAACAGCCAGGCCAGCACGGCCGTGACCGCGGGCGTCGCGAAGAACAACGGCCCGACTCACGTTGCCTCCCAACGCTTCAGCATCGCCTTCAGCAGCAGGAATTCAACCATCGAATTGATCAGCACCATCCAGGTCAGCGACTGGCGTGAATCGCGTCGCATCTCGGATATGCAATTGATCAGTGCTCCAGGCCAATACGCCAGCGACCGGTGCGCTGACGGCCATGTGCTGGTGGCGGCACGCGAATCGACCTGCGGAACAAAGCGTTTCTGGTAGATCGTGCCGACGCTGGGGCCAAGCAAACCCGACCACACACACAGCAGCGGGCCGACCAGTGACATGCTCGGTTGGTCGAGTACGGCCACGGTGGAATTCGGTACTAGGCCACCGGGACGAGGCTGCCGGGTTCGAACCGCGGTATCGGCGGCGGTTCCGGTCGGAATCCGCGCGGCACCGCACGCACGAACAGGAAGAAGAACACCACCAGCAAGGCGGCACGTCCCCAGACGCCGAACTGCACGATGTTCTCCATCGAATCGACCGAATTGCCGGATCCGATCGAATAGAAATACCGGAATACGCCGATCCCGATCGCGGCATCGGCGATCAGATACGCGCCGATCGCCGCCCACGGCACCTCGAGCAAAACCATGAACGGCACCAACCACAGCGTGTACTGCGGCGAATGCACCTTGTGGAACAGCAGGAATCCGCACAGCATCGCGCCGCTGACCCCGATCCACGGGAAGGTACCGGTCATCGTGAATCGCTTCCAGCCCAACCACATTGCCAGCGCGAAGGAGGTAAGCACCAGCGCCGGCGAGGCGATCGAAACCGTCTGCTGAAATGCGTTCTCGCCATGGGCATCCTGCGCGAAGAGCTGCCGAAGTCCCCAGTACCAAATGGAATTCGTGGTGATATCGGCCTGACGCAATTGCTGGAAGGTGATCGATGCGCGCCAGCCGTCGTAACCGGCAAGTGCGAACGGCAGATTCACCACGACCACCGTGCCTATGGCCGCACCGGCGGTCAGCAAGGCACCGCGCACATCGAACCGCGTCGGCGTCCGATCGTACTTATCGTGCGGACCGCCGGTGAGCACGTAGGCCAGCAATGGCAGTACGAAAATGCCCGGATACAGCTTGAGGCAGAAACCGACAGCGAGCAGTACGGCGGCCAGAATTCCCCTGGTACGCAATGAATATCGGGGCAGCGCGGTCACCACGTACACCGCGGCGACCGCCATGCAGACCACAGGTAACTCCCAGTTGTGGAATGCGTAGAGCACCAGCGGCGGTCCCGCCGCCCACAGCAGCGCCGCCCGCCCGGCCAGCCGGACCAGCAGCAACGCGGTCAACAAGGCGAACGGCGCCAGCAGCAGTGCCGAATGCAGTAGGAATTCCGCGTCGTTATCGGCGCCGACCGCGCCGAGCCACATCAGCAGGCCGTTGAGCACGGGATATTCGACCGCGCCACCGGTCAGCGTGCCGTCATCGGTAATGCCGCCGTCGAGGTATGGAAAGACGTGCTGATCGATGTCGCGCCCGAGCCACAGGAATTGGATATCGGAATAGCAGACATCCGAATCCTTGATCACATCGAAGATCGCACTGCGACCGTTCTCGGCGAACGGCGCACCCGCACACCGCGCCTTGTTCGCATACGCGAGCGCCAACGTGAACCCGCACAGCAACACCACCACCGCGGCCAGCGTTGTTGTGCGTTGCACGCGGCCCGCGATCACGTCGCCGGCGGCCGGTCGGGTCGACATGACGTCAAGACTAGGTGGCGGAGGCAGACCGCGCCCACGGCTCCCCCGCCTCCCCGAGCCTTTTGCCGGTCGTAACAGCCTCGATAGTCGCGTCGCGGGCCGGCCGGTCAGTCGTTGGGTCGAGTGCTGGACGTACCCGGTGAGCTACCCATGTGCATGCGAAATCAGATGTTGCGAAGGTAATCGTGGGGAGCTTTCGCTGCTCAACGGGCGTTCATGTAGCCTTGTCGGGTTGCTGACGCAACGACCCTCCTGCCACGGACCGTCCGTGGCCGTTTCCTAGTCCACAGGAGGTGATTGGTCCGTGCGTCATTACGAAGTGATGGTCATCCTCGATCCGAGCCTGGACGAGCGCACTGTTGGTCCGTCGCTGGACAACATGCTGAGCGTCGTCAAGACCGATGGCGGCAAGGTCGACAAGGTCGATATCTGGGGCCGCCGCCGGCTCGCCTACGAGATCGCCAAGCAAGCCGAAGGCATCTACGCCGTGGTCGATCTGACCGCCGAGCCCGCCACCGTGAGCGAGCTCGACCGCCAGCTGGGTCTCAACGAGTCGGTGCTGCGCACCAAGGTTCTGCGCCACGGCAAGTGACCCTCGTTTGCGTCGGTGCCTGTCTCTAGGCTCTAACGCAACAGCGAGTGCACTGCGGACTGCATACCGAGCAGGAGGAACCACATGGCAGGCGACACGGTCATCACCGTCATCGGAAATTTGACGGCTGATCCCGAACTTCGATTCACGCCCGCGGGCGCTGCGGTGGCGAATTTTACCGTCGCATCGACTCCCCGCGTGTTCGACCGTAATTCGAATGAATGGAAAGACGGCGAAGCGCTTTTCCTGCGCTGCAATATCTGGCGTGAAGCTGCGGAGAATGTCGCCGAAAGCCTGACCCGAGGCGCTCGGGTGATCGTGAGCGGACGACTGAAGCAGCGCTCCTACGAAACCCGCGAGGGTGAGAAGCGCACGGTCGTCGAGCTCGAGGTCGACGAGGTCGGTCCCTCGCTGCGCTACGCCACCGCAAAGGTCGCCAAGGCCAGCCGCGGCGGCGGGGGCGGCGGCTTCGGTTCCGGTGGCGGCGGTGGCAACTTCGCTCCGACCGGCGGTGGCGGCGGCAGCCGTTCCGGCGCCGACGACGACCCGTGGGGCAGCGCACCCGCGGCGGGCTCCTTCGGGGGCAGCCGCGTAGACGACGAACCGCCGTTCTGAGAACGGCTCACATCGGCCTGAATCTGTTCTCGCAGCGACTGCTTGCCGGTCGCTCGAAACGATCAGCCCATCATTGATTACGGAGTAACCATGCCTAAAGCGCCCGCGCGCGAAAAGGTGCTGAAGAAGAAGGCTTGCACCTTCTGCAAGGAAGCCAAGTCCGGCACCGTCAATATCGATTACAAGGACACCGCCCTGCTGCGGAAGTACGTCAGTGATCGCGGCAAGATCCGCGCTCGCCGGGTCACCGGCAACTGCGTGCAGCACCAGCGCGACGTCGCCGTTGCCGTGAAGAACTCGCGTGAGGTGGCCCTGCTGCCCTACGTGTCGACGGCTCGCTGAGAAGGGAGACATCGCAATGAAGTTGATTCTTACTGCTGATGTGGACAACCTCGGTGCCCCCGGTGACACCGTGGAGGTCAAGGACGGCTACGGCCGCAACTACCTGTTGCCCCGCGGCTTGGCGATCGTCGCCACCCGTGGCGCGCAGAAGCAGGTCGAGGGCATCCGTCGGGCACAGGACGCGCGCAAGGTGCGCGACCTGGATCACGCCAATGAGCTGAAGCAGGCCATCGAGGGCCTGGAGTCGGTTTCGCTGTCGGTCAAGACCGCGGGCACCGGCAAGCTGTTCGGCTCGGTCACCCAGTCCGACGTCGCCGCCGCCATCAAGTCGGCCGGTGGGCCGATCGTCGACAAGCGCAGCATCGATCTGCCGAAGTCGCACATCAAGACGGTTGGCAAGCACAACGTCGTGGTGCACCTGCACCCCGATGTGGTCGCGAAGTTCGACCTGCAGGTCGCCGCGAACTGAGGTCCTTCGAAGGCCACTCTTGCGCTTCGGCACAAGGGTGGCCTTCGACCGTGCGGCATCGATCCAGTGTGGTCGCGGCCTAGGTGAACTATGCCCCGCACCGAAATAGCCCAAAGTTTGCGCAATGGCCGGAACGGTGATCCGGACCATTCTCGGCAGCTCGCTGCTATCGGCTCTACCACCGGTTATTCAGCTTGTGGATCGCCGCGAAAACCAACCAGACGCAATGTGATCTACGCCATATCTGCCGAACGTGCTGTTCACCCCCAACACGCCCGGCTGTTCAACTAAACCGACACGCCGACGCTTCATTCATCCACACGTGGATAGATCAAGAAATCGATATTTATCAGCGTGTTTGAGCAGCGCGACCTGGGTTTTCCCCAAGTTGTACACAGGGGGTGCACAACATCAGGTAAACAGTCCCCAACTTATCCACAGGTGTGTACACAGTGTGGTTTGGCGACTGCCCGTTCGGTCGCCTAGGTTCGTCGCAGCATCATGCACGCACCACCCGGAACGGCATGATTCGGCACCAGTCGCGGCGGTTTGCTGGAACCGCAGGTGAGCCCGCCGGCGAGGTCTCTCGACCGCGGTGCGCTGCCGAATGTGTCGTAGCCCGGGAGTACAACGAGTGATCAATCGGGTCGGCGGGTAGGCGTTTTCGAGCGGCCTGCAAGTGGCGAGAGAGGACGGTCGAGTCTGGTGACCACCACCGATGACCGCGGGCACACGGACTACCCGCCCGAACCGCCCGGGGAGGACTTCGGCAGGCAACCCCCGCACGATATGGCGGCCGAGCAGTCCGTGCTGGGCGGCATGCTGCTGAGCAAGGACGCGATCGCCGATGTCGTCGAAGTGCTGCGCCCCGGCGATTTCTACCGCCCGGCCCACCAAGCGGTCTACGACACGATCCTCGATCTCTACGGCCGCGGCGAACCCGCCGACCCGGTCACCGTCGCCGCGGGTCTGGACCGCCGTGGCGAACTCAAGCGCATCGGCGGCCCGCCGTATCTGGTCACCCTCACCCAGACCGTCCCCACCGCCGCCAACGCCGGGTACTACGCCGAAATCGTTGCCGAGAAGGCGATTCTGCGCCGCCTCGTCGAGGCAGGCACCCGCATCGTCCAATACGGCTACGCGGGCGCGGACGGCCAGGACATCGCCGAGGTCGTCGACCGCGCCCAGGCCGAGGTCTACGAGGTCACCGAACGCCGCACCACCGAAGACTTCCTCCCACTCGAGGAACTCCTGCAGCCGACGATGGACGAAATCGACTCCATTGCCTCCCGCGGCGGCATCTCCCTCGGCGTCCCCACCGGCTTCACCGAACTCGACGAACTCACCAACGGCCTGCACCCCGGCCAAATGATCATCGTCGCGGCTCGACCTGGCGTCGGGAAGGCCCTGGCCCTCGACACCCCCCTGCCCACCCCCACCGGCTGGACCACCATGGGTGAGGTTCGCGTAGGCGACGAGCTCCTCGACGCCCAAGGCCACCCCACTCGCGTCTTGGCCGCCACCGAAGTCATGACCGACCGGCCCTGCTACGAGGTCGAATTCTCCGACGGCACCGTGATCGTCGCCGACGAGCAGCACCAATGGCTCACAGAAACTCGAGCGTCGCGGCGGTCGGCGCAGCAGGCCGCCACCGGCCGCAACCGCTACCGCAATCAGCGCACGTTCGCAGCTATACGAACAACAGCTGACATTGCGAACACGCTGCGCTGCGACACCGCAGATCGTCGGCTCAACCATTCGGTGACCAATACACAGCCGCTGCGGCTCCCCGCACGCGACTTGTTGGTACCGCCATACACACTCGGTGCATGGCTCGGTGATGGCACCTCGGCGACCGCCCAGATCACGTCGGCGGACCCGGAGATCATCGCCTGCATCGAAGCCGAAGGCATCGTCGCGGTTCCGTCCCGCTCCGCACACCTGCGCTACTGTCTGCAGTTACCCACCGACGCTCCGATCGATCCTCGCGAATGCGTTGTCTGTGGGAAGGAATTCGTCCCACAGACCAGCGAAGTTCGTACCTGCGGCAGATCCTGCGGCGGAAAAGCGCGTTCTTACTCCGCACCGGTCGCGGCGCCCACGTGCTCGCGGTGTGGCGGGCCGTCCATCGGGCTGCGCCTGTGCCAGGGGTGCCGCAACAGCGTGGGCAGTGTGCAAGCTCGACTCCGGACCATCGGAGTCCTCGGCAACAAGCACATTCCTACTGACTACCTGCGTTCATCCGAAGCCCAACGTCGCGCGCTCCTCGCTGGTTTGCTGGACACAGATGGCACTGTCACACATGGTGGTTCGGTCCAGTTCTGCGTGACCAGCGAAAGTCTGCTCCGCGATGTACGAGAGCTGGTCGTCAGCCTCGGATACCGCTGCGGTGTTTCGACCAAACGCGTCGGTGGCCGAACCGAGGATTCGTCGATCGCGTACACGTTGACATTCTCGACCGACGAGGAAGTATTCGGCCTCTACCGAAAGGCATTGCTGCACAAGGAACGACGCGCCGGCCGCAATACCGCGCCATCCGGTTCCCGGTACATCGTCGACATCCGCAGGATCGACAGTGTGCCGGTCCGCTGCGTGGAAGTCGACAACATCGACCACCTCTATTTGGCCGGACGTTCGATGATTCCGACCCATAATTCCACGCTCGGTATGGATTTCATGCGAAGCTGCTCGATCAAGCACGGCTTGGCGAGCGTAATCTTCTCGCTGGAAATGAGTCGCACGGAAATCGTGATGCGCCTGCTTTCCGCTGAGGCGAAGATCAAGCTGGGCGACATGCGTTCGGGGCGCATGAGCGACGACGACTGGACGAAACTGGCTCGCCGAATGAGCGAGATCAGCGAGGCACCCTTGTTCGTCGACGACTCGCCGAACCTGACCATGATGGAGATTCGCGCGAAGGCGCGGCGGCTCAAGCAGCGCCACGATCTGAAACTCGTTGTGGTGGACTACCTCCAGCTGATGACCTCGGGTAAAAAGGTCGAATCCCGGCAGCAGGAAGTCTCGGATTTCTCGCGAAATTTGAAGCTGCTCGCCAAGGAACTCGAAGTTCCGGTGATCGCGATCAGTCAGCTGAACCGTGGTCCGGAACAGCGAACAGATAAGCGTCCGATGGTGTCCGACCTTCGTGAGTCCGGTTGCATGCCTGCCTCGACTCGAATTCTGCGTGCCGACACCGGCGGTGAGACCACTCTTGGGGAGTTGCTGGCCAGCGGTGCGCAGCCGCTCGTCTGGTCGCTGGACGAACGGATGCGGATGGTGGCGCGTCCGATGGTGAAGGTGTTTCCGAGCGGTCGCAAGGAAGTGTTCCGTCTGCGACTCGCCTCCGGGCGTCAAGTCGACGCAACCGGCAACCACCCGTTCCTGACCGTCGACGGCTGGATCGCGCTGGAGAAGTTGGCCATCGGCGATCGCATCGCGACTCCGCGTCGGGTACCGGAGCCGGTGCACACAACCCGGATGGCGGACGCCGAAGTAGTCCTGTTGGCACACATGATCGGCGACGGCTCCTGCGTGAAACGGCAGCCGATCCGCTATGCCAGCATCGATGAGGAGAACCTCACCGCGGTCACTGAAGCCGCAACGCACTTCGGGGTCACCGCGGTTCGTGATGAGTATGCCGCGGCCCGCGTAACAACACTGCGACTGCGTGCTCCGGGCCGGCTGACTCATGGCAAGCGCAATCCCATCGCCGCATGGCTGGACGAACTCGGCCTGTTCGGCTTGCGCAGCTACGAGAAGTTCGTCCCCCAGCAGGTATTCGCGCTCCCCAACGATCAGATCGCACTTTTCGTGCGCCACCTGTGGGCCACCGACGGCTCGGTTCGCTGGGACGCGAAGGGGCGCCAGGCCCGCGTGTACTACGCATCGACCAGTCGGCGCCTCATCGATGACCTGGCCCAACTCCTGCTGCGCCTGGGTGTGCACGGACGCATCAAAAGGGTTCCCAAGACGGGCTACCGCGACTGCTGGCATTTGACCGTCGATGGTGCGGACAACCAAACCATCTTCTTGCGTGATACCGGCGTCCACGGCGCCCGAGGACATGCCGCGGAATCAGCACTGACCGAACTGGAACCGATAGCGCGTAACACGAATGTCGACACGGTCCCCAAAGAGGTCTGGACCAAGGTCCGCGACCTGCTGTCTGCAAAGGACATGTCCCACCGCGAATTCTCTGCCGCAATGGGCTCACGTTTCTGCGGCTCCACTATGTGGAAGCACTCTCCCAGCCGCTCCCGCCTGGCCCGAGTCGCCGCCATCCTCGACGACGCCGACATCGAGATGCTCGCAACGAACGACGTCTTCTGGGATAGAATCATCGAAATCACCAGCCTCGGTGAGCAAGATGTCTACGACGGCACAGTTCCTGGGACACATAATTTTGTGGCACAAGGCATTTCGGCGCACAATTCCCTGGAACAAGATGCCGATATGGTGATTCTTTTACATCGCCCCGACGCATTCGAGCGCGATGATCCGCGTGGTGGTGAGGCCGATTTGATTGTCGGCAAACACCGTAATGGCCCAACCGCGACTATTACTGTCGCGCACCAGCTGCATCTGTCTCGTTTTGTCGATATGGCCCGTGGTTGACCTCGGATATCGGGTGTCTTGAAGAAATGTTCGGCCCCAGTGGTCAGGCTTCGCGTGAGAGTGCCTGCTTCGTGGTAGGCCATGCGACATCGTCGACCGCGAGCCACGGCGCGTCTACCACGGCCGTTGGCGTCATCCCCCGTTTCAGCGCGCCCAGTCCGGGGTCCAGACGTCGTCGCTGGATGTCGTCTCGTATCTTGCCCGGAGGTAGTCGAGGAAGTTTGCGAGGACGGGGTGCGGATTGTCTGCTCGCCAGATCACCGAGAGCGGGTAGACCGGGGTGGGGTCGACGACAGGGATTCGGCGCAGGTCGTAGCTTTCCGGCCAGAGGTATCGGGAGCCTTCGCAGACGAAGGTGGCGAGTTGGGTCGAGTCCGCGAGTTCGGCCAGCAGTGCTTCGATGCCGAACATCGGCCCTATCGTGTCGATGGTGAGTCCGAACGCGGTCGCCAGATCGTGGTAGTAGCCGATCGGTTCGGCGTCGGACATGCCGGGCATCCAGATGGGGTGATCGGTGAGTTCGGCCAATGTCACGGTCTTGGCGTTCGCCAATGGGTGTCGTGGGCCGACCAGCAGTTCGTGCCGGTCGTCGATCACTCGCGCGGACCGCAGTCCGTCCGGAACCTTGTGGCCGCGTAGGGATCTGAAGGTGGCATCGACAGTGCCGGCACTGATTTCGGCCAGCGCCGATTCCGCGTCGGCGTTGGTCAGGGCGATGACATCGAGCTCGATATCGGGGTGCTGCTGGTAGAAGGCGTAAAGGACACCGGCGGGTGCGATCCTGCGGCTCACGACATCGATCCGCAGGGCCCTGCGTCCCGGTGTCACGGCCGCTGTGGCGCGTTCGGCGGCACGGAGAAGTTCACGGGCATGCGGCAGTAATGCTTGCCCGTCGACGGTGAGCCGCACCCCCCTGGCGATCCGCGCGAAAAGCTGAACGCCGAGTTCACGCTCCAGCGTGGCCACTCGTTTGGACGCGGCCTGCTGGGTGATTCTCAGATCGTCGGCTGCTGCTTGGAACTGGCCGGTCTCGGCAACCGCAACGAAGGTAAGAACCACATCGAGATCCACGCGCGTAAATCTACTACCACAACGAAAAGTTGTGACACTCCGTGTGATTCGTTGTTGGCGCCGGCGCCCGTCAACCGGCTTCAATCTCCCGGACAACAGTCGGAATGTGAAGCGGGTGCTGAATATGTGGCGGAGAGCGAACCTGGGTCGAGCGTTCGGGTGGTTGTGGGCCGCCTATGCGGTCAGCGCTTACGGGACCGGTCTCGGGTTCGGAGCGTTTTCGGTTGTTGCTATCACCGTCTTGAACGCTAGTTCGGCGGAAGTCGCGGCCTTGTCGGCATCCGGGCTCGCGATCGGCGCGCTGCTGGCGGTCCCGCTCGGGCCATGGATGGAGTTTCGCACCAAGCGACCGGTCATGATCGCAACGGACCTGATCCGCTTCGCAGCGATGGCATCCATACCGCTCGCCTACTGCCTGGGTGCGTTGTCGTTCGCACAACTGTTGGTGGTTGCCATCGTCACCGCGGCGGCGAAGATCGCGTTCACCGCGGCCAGTGGCGCATACCTGAAGACCATCGTCCCCGCCGACGGACTTTTGGTGGCCACCAGTCGTTTCGAGTCCACCACGTGGTCGGCTACGGTCATCGGACCGCCGGTGGGGGGCGCCGCCATCGGACTGTTGGGGCCGGTAACCACCGTTGTCGTCGATGCGGTGAGCTACCTCCTCTCGGCGCTCGGCATCGCCGCGATCAGGGAAGCCGAGCAGCCCCCGCAGCCGAGGACGGCCCCAACGCGTCGGTGGAGCGACATCGCAGAGGGCTGGCGCTACATCCTCACCAATCACACGCTGCGTCGGTTCTTCGTCAACACCATGCTGGTCAACGGGCTGATCATGGCCGCGGAGCCGCTGTTGTCGGTACTGATGCTCGCCCATTTGGGGTTCCCGGTCTGGGAGTACGGGCTGGCATTCGCCGTTCCGTGTATCGGTGGTCTGATCGGGTCACGACTGGCGCGTCGCGTCGCCGCCCGCTTCGGCGAATCGACGGTGCTGCGGGTCTTCGGCACGCTGCGTGCCTGCTGGCCCCTTGGACTGGCGTTCGTCCAGCCAGGCCCGATCGGGCTGGTGACCGTGATGATCACCGAGTTCGGGCTGATCATCTGCGCGAGCATCTTCAGCCCTGTCCTCGTCACGTACCGGTTGAACAACACCGCTGCCGATCGCCAAGCCCGGGTCCTCGCCGCGTGGTCTATCACCACCAGCATCAGCATCGCGGCGATCACCGTGCTGTGGGGTCTGCTCGCACAGCTCACCAGCCCGCGGGCGGCTATCGCGCTGGCTGGGGTGCTGCTGCTCGGCACGCCGTTCCTGCTGCCGCGGCATGTCGCGACGCCTGAATCGACCGGCCTGATTCCGTCGAATGAAGAGCCGGTTCGCTCCGGCGACGTGTAGGCGTTCATCAGGCTGTCCGAGCAGCGCCTTCTCGATGAGGTGAACCTGGGCGTGACCGTGCGACATCGGGTCACCAGCTCGGACACACAAAATCTATAGACCGGTCTATTATGGCATCCATGGTTAGGTCCAAGGGTGCTCAGACGAGTGGGCAGTTGGTGGAATCAATGCTCGAGTTGATCCAGGCGCGGGGGTATAGCGGTACGGGGGTGAACACCGTCGTAGCGCATGCGGGGGCG
The DNA here is from genome assembly GCF_040674855.1 of Nocardia sp. NPDC049707. Classification (NCBI taxonomy): domain Bacteria; kingdom Bacillati; phylum Actinomycetota; class Actinomycetes; order Mycobacteriales; family Nocardiaceae; genus Nocardia; species Nocardia sp. NPDC049707. Next base: position 36,918 of record NZ_JBFANN010000016.1, read on the forward strand.
CCGAAGGGGTCGTTGTACTTCCACTTTCCGGAGGGGAAGGAGCAGCTCGGGGAGCAGGCGATCGAGTTGGCAACCGATCGGTTTCGGACCTTGCTGAACGAGACGGCGCAGCCGGGGGCGTCCCCAGGGGAGGCGATTCGGCGGGTTGTGGAGGTGCTGGCCGGATTGGTCGCGGACAGCGATTTTCAGCTCGGCTGCCCGGTTTCGGTGGTCACGCTGGAGATGGGCGCGCACAGCGAGCGACTGCGTGCCGCGTGTGCGGCGGCGTTCGAATCGTGGATCGCGCCGGTGCGTGAATACCTGGTAGCGGCAGGGCATTCGGAAGCAGCGGCGCGCACGTTGGCGACAGCGACGGTCAGCGCGGTCGAGGGTGCAGTGATTGTGGCGCGCGCCAAACGCGATGTGGAACCGTTGCACAGCACGGCACAGCTGCTGGCTGCCCTGCTCGACCAGCCAGGGACGGTGCAGTGATGGCCGCACGGCATGCGCTCGTATTCGGAGCCACCGGCTTTGTCGGACGCAATCTGATTCTCACCTTGGACCAGGCCGGCGTCCAGGTCACCGCCGCGGTCCGCAGCCGCGAATCGTTCACGCGACTGGCGACCTGGCTGACCGACCACGGATGCCGGACGGCTCCGACGATGCTGATTGTCGACTTCGACGCCGACACCCTGGTTCCGGGCGCGGAGTCGGCGTGGGCGGATATCACCGAGGTCTACAACTGTGCCGGCGCTTACCGATTCGGTATGACGACCGACGAGGCGCGGCACGGCAATGTCGACAGCGTCCGCTCGGTGGTGTCCTTCGCCGCGCGGCTGCCGCAGCTGTCCCGGCTTGTCTATGTCTCCGGCTACCGAGTCGGCGGCCAGGACCCGACCACGGTTCCGTGGAGCCCGGAGCGGGTGGCACGAACCCATCGCCGTCTCGGCGCCTACGAGGCGTCGAAGGTGGAGGGTGATGCGGTATTCCAGGCCGCCGCCGAGGAACTCGGCGTGCCGTGGTCGATCGTCAACCCGCCCACGGTCATCGGGCCGAGCGGCACCGGTGAATCCGATCAGCAACTGGGCCTGGCGGCGAGTGTGAAAGAGATTTGGCAGGGCACTGTTGCGGCACTTCCGGGCAACTCTCGCACTTTTGTGCCGGTGATCCCGGTCGACTATCTGACCCGCTTCATGACCCTGCTCCCCACCGATCCCGCCACGGCCGGTGCGGCGTACTGGGTGCTCGACGACGCTACGCCCGCACTGCCGACCCTGCTGTCGACAGTCGGTCGCCACTATCGAGTGCCCGTGCCGCGCATACGCATCCCGGTCACGCTGGTGCGGTGCCTTCCGCCGTGGTTGACGAAGGCCGATCCAGAGACCCTGACGTTCCTGTCCACCGACCGGTATCCCACGGACTCGGCGCACGAATTGGCCCGCAGGCATGGCCTCGACCTGCCCGACACCACCCGTACGATCCTGCGCTGGGCCGACCATCTCGCCGCGCACCGGTTCGGTAGTGCGCCAACCGATAGTGCCGCACGGACTTTCGACGAATACGCCGGTGTCCGAACGTTCCGGATCGGCGAGCCCGACGCGCCCACCGTGCTGCTGCCCGGCTTGCCGGTCAATGCCGACACCTGGGCTCCGGTCGCGGCGCACATCGGCCATGCCCAGGTTCTGGACCTGCCCGGGCTCGGGATGTCCGCGGACGGTCGCGGTGACTGGCACGCATGGCTCGAGGCACTGCTCGAACGAACACCCGGGGCACACCTGGTCGGGCACTCCATCGGCGCCGCCGCGGCGGTCGAGGCGGCGGCCGCGCATCCGGACAAGGTCGGATCGATCACGCTGGTCGCCCCGTTCTTTCTCCAGCCGAGTGCCGGGATTTCGGCACGGGCCACCAACCTGACCCGGTGGTATCTGCGTCGACTGAGCCCGAATGCCCTGTCCGACAAGCTCACCGGCTCGCCCGACCACGCGGCGATGCTGCAATCGAGCGTCCAAGATCTGCGTCGCGCGCACGTCGCGGCCAACGTCGCCGCACTATTCGCCGCAACGACGAACGCACGCTGGCGCCGCGAACTCGCCACCAAGCTCGCGCAACATCCCGGACCGGTCCACGTGATCACCGGAAGCGCGGACCCGCTCACTCCGGCCCTGCTCGAATCACTCTCGCCCCGAACCGAATTCAGCACGATCGCTGGAGCCGCCCACCACCCGCAACTGACACACCCGGTTGAATTGGCGAATACGATCGCCGGAGCCGTACCGAGCCGTTTCACGCGATAAGCGATCAGAACCTGTCCGGAAGTTGCGAACCCAGGACAGAATCAGGCCGGTCGTGGCGGGGGAAGAATTGGCGGCCCAGATAGGCGACAATGGTCGCCGGATTCGATAGCGCCTGGCAGATTTCCGTGGCGACGAACTGAACCCGGTGAAAACAATAGCCGCCGTGGGCATGAAAGGTCTTCCCCCTGGACGGGAAATCCGCAGCGGCTCGCCGCGCAGCAGCGATATCGGCCTCGATCTGGCCGCCGAGCTGCGGGTTGAGCAGTCAACCGGCCGGGCGCGCCCACCGTGTGAGCGGATCGGCGCTGACGGCATAGAACCACCACAGCGACCATGCCGTTGAATAGCGTAATTCAATCGAGCGTGCCGTTGAATAGTGATATATAACTCGGCCGGATCGTAACCATTTGTGTAACGATCCGACGCTCGAGCCCGACGTCATTCAAGACGCATGGCCTGTCGGGAGGCCTTGTCCGTCCACTTGTCGGTTTTTGGATTGGGGAACGGGACATGGCTCTTCGGGAGTTCTTCGCGCGCCATCGAATGGCTTCGGCCGTCGTCGCGCCCGCGGCATTGGGGGTGGCGGCGCTTGTCGCCACGTCCGTGGCACTGACATCGACGCACGAAACCGTCGATACGCGCCTGCGGGCGTCCGTCACGGAGTGTCACGACATGGTGACCATATCGGTCGCCGGCCGTCGGGATACGCCGGACGCCGCGACCACGAAGATGCTGGTCGATGCCAATGGCAACGCATTGCCCGCGGCGCTGTCCGGTGATCACAGCAGCCAATGGGTCGATCCGGTGGTCAACGCACCGGCCAACGCTGTCGATCCCGGCTCGTATGCCGCCGTCTACATCGCGTATCCGGCGAATATGGACACCTACGAGGATGCCGTCAATACAGGTGTCGCGAATACCGAACAGGTGATGCGGGAAATCGCACAGGCCTGCCCGGACACCAAGTTCTCGATCGTCGGCTACAGCGAGGGCGCCGACGTCGTGCGCCGCGTCGCCAAGACGATCGGCCATCAGGCCGCGGATAAGGATGGTGGCTACGGCATCGTCGATCCGGCCGATGTCGTCGGTGTCGTCATCCTCGCCGACGCCGGACGTTCGGCGGGCGATGGTCCGTTCCCAGGCGCGAAGGATCCGTACAGCAATCCCGACGGTTTCGACCAGAGGTATCAGAACGGTAGGAATACCGCGTCGGGCCAGGGCGCACTGCCCGGTACCAGCGGCGACTTCGGTGCGCTGAACGGCAAGATCGCGTCGTTCTGCTCCGACGGCGATCTCACGTGCTCGGCACCACAGAACATTTCACTGCTGCAGCTGGCGGTGAATGTGGGCAGGCAGTTGAATGTCGACGCACTCGAACGCGACGGGCTCACCCCGGCGACCGGACAGGATGTCGCCGTTGTCCTCGGCCGAATCGCGATGACCGCATTCGCGGATATCCAGTCGCAGCCGAACTGGATGCAGAGCGATGAAACGTTTCTTCAAGTGCTGCTGAGGGTTTCGGATCCGGAATACAAGCCGGGGCAGACGCCGAAGACTCCGGCCAAGGCGGAATCGATCTCGACCAACGAGATGTCGCCGCTGGCCTATCTGCCGCAGAAGGTGTTCAACGAGATCGTCGGTCTGATCGTGACGAACCAGAACACCATCCCGGTGATCATGAGCGATCCCTACCAGCTCACGCTCGGCCCCAATGCGACCGGTCACCACTTCGACTACTGGCGCGACGCCAACCCGGACAACGGTAAGCCGCTGACATCGGCCGAGTACGCGGCCGCCTGGCTCACCCATCTGGCGAAGCAGGCGCAGGCGGGGCAACCGGTCGACAAGACCGCCAAGCCGGAGTCGGCCGATCTCGCCGCCGCCTACCAGGCAGCGACCTCGACGACCAAGACCACCGAACCGAGCAAGACCACCGCACCGACGACCACCAAGGCGGCCCCCGCGAAGACGGACGTCAAGAGCCAGCCGACGACCACGGCACCGACCACAACCACGGCACCGCCGACGACCACGACTACGACGCCGCCGACGACCACCTCGGCAGTGACGACACCATCGACTTCGACGATCACGACGACTCAGGCACCGAAGCCGACCACCACCGACCCCACCACCACCGACCCCACCACCACCGAACCCACCACCACGACAACGCAATCCACGACCCCGACCACCAGTCACCCCTGACCGACCAGGAGCGCGGGTCCGCACGGCTGCCGCCGTCGCGGGCCTGCACCGACTTCCCTTATCGGACAGCGCCATCACAGATCGGCCGAGGTTGGCAATGCCGAAGTCGTTGCGCATGCCTTCCACCTGCGCGAGCACGTCCGACAATGCCGGGCGGCGGGCGTTCGCGTTGTACTGATTCGCCGCGCGGTTCCAGCCATCCCGTGACGGGATGTATTCGTATAGGCTCCGATTCGATCGGAAGTGAGCAGGACGATGGCTGGTGAGATGGTGAAGCGATGACGCAGCGTGGGTGGGTGCTGTTTCTGGCGATGGGTGTCATCTGGGGCGTGCCTTACGCAATGATCCGCATCGCGGTCGAGGATTTCGATCCGGTCGTGGTGGCATTCGGCCGGACCTTCATCGGTTCGCTGATCCTGCTGCCGATCGCGCTCTACACCAAAACCCTCGGACCGGTGTTCCGGCGCTGGCGTCCGCTGCTGCTGTACACCCTGGTCGAAATCAGTGGGCCTTGGTTGCTGATCGGGTACGCGGAGACCACATTGAACAGTTCGACGGTGGGGCTACTGCTCGCCGCGGTTCCGCTGGTCGGAATGGTGATTCTGTCCAAACCCATTCAGGGCCTCGGCGCGAAGTTGTGGCCTGCCCACTCTTTCGCTCACGATCGCTTCGACGCGCGCCGCACCATCGGCCTGGTCATCGGATTCGCGGGTGTGGCGGCACTGATCGGCTTCGATATCGATCTGACCCAGCCCGCCGCCATCGGCGCCATCGGGTTGACGACCATCGGCTACGCCATCGGCCCAATCGTCATCAATCGCGCACTCGCCGATCTGCCGCCGCTCGGTGTGGTCACCGGATCACTGATGCTCGCGACGGTGATCTACACGCCGTTCACCATACTGCGTCGGCCCGCGCAGTTCACCGCCGATGCGTCGTGGTCGGTGCTCGGACTGGCCGTAATCTGCACGGTCGCGGCTTTCCTGATCTTCTTCGCGCTGATCAGCGAGGTCGGCCCAGCCCGCGCCACGGTCATCACCTATATCAATCCCGCGGTGGCCATCCTGCTCGGTGTGGCCCTGCTGGACGAGCCGTTGACCATCGGTATGGGCATCGGCTTCCCGCTGGTCATTCTCGGCTCGATCCTCGGCACCGCCCGCGCCCGCGCCGCCGAGGAACCGGTCGCGACGCCGGTCACCCAATCCTGAGCGTTCTCAGTCGGCACTGAAGGTCAGACCGGCACCGCCGATGATCTTCAACAGCACCGCGCGCAGCCGATCCACCTCGGCCGCACCGATGATCGCATCCAGATGCGCATCGAATCGCTCGACCACATCCAGCGCGGCCTCGACCACGGACCAGCCGAGCGGCGTGAGGCGAACCAGCCGCGCCCGCCGATCGGTCGGGTCGGGCGTCACCTCGACAAAGCCGCGTGCATCCAGATGTCGCACGAGTTCACCCATCGCCTGTTTGGTCATGCCCGCGCGACCGGCGAGATCGATCAGTCGCGTGCCTTCGGGATCGATGACCTGGAATACCGGTGCGTGCGCGGCCCGCAGATCGGTGAATCCGGCCGCCGCCAGACCCGCATCCAGTTCGGCCGCAAGCGTTCGCGCCGCGGCGCCGAGCAGATTCCCGAGCGGCGGGGGCCGATCGGCCAATGGATTAGTCAGGCTCTTGACCATTCTCGGACTCCTTCGTACCTTTAGTCAGGGACCTTACTACTTTTGGATGGTGCATATGACTAGGCAGGTTGTCGTCGGACTCGCGGCCCTGGCTCTGGTGACAGAACTCGGCTGGCTGGCCTTCGCGGACGGATCGGTCGGGTCGATCACCGCGGTGGTGCTCGCGAGCATCGCGGCGCTCACGGTGACCGGCGGCCGGTTCGTGGTCGTCAATACGACGGTGCGAATCCTGTTGGGCGCCTTGTTCGCCGGTTCGGTCGCGGACCGGTTCGGCCTGCTCGGCGCGCCGGGCGCAGATGGTGTCTCCTGGGGCGACTACTCGGCGTTCACCGACTACACCCGCACGCTCACCCCGCAGGTTCTGGATTGGTCGGCGCCCGCGCTCGCCGCCAGCGCGACCGCGGCGGAAATCCTCCTGGCCATCGGCTTGCTCCTCGGCATCGCCGCGAAACCCGCCGCCCGCGCCGCCACCGCGGTGTTGATCGCCTTCGCGGCGGCCATGTGGACCTCGGTGGGTTTCGATGAAATGTGTTCCTACGGCGTCCTTGTCGTGGCGGGCGGCGCCGCGCTACTCAGCACCTGCGATACAGCGCTGCACCTCGACCGACTGCTGCGTCGCATGCCATCGCGACGCGTCGCCATCGAATCCACGATGAGAGCTGATGGGAGGGCATGATGTTCGGGTGACGAGTCGAACTGTTCCCACCGATGTGTCGCGCACCCGCGCCGCCTACGACGAGATGGCGATCCGCTACGCGGAATTCGCCAAAGATCACCTCGCGACGCAGCCATTCGACCGTGCCCTGCTCGGCGCCTTCGCGGAACTGGTGCGAGCCGACGGTCGCGTGGCCGATCTCGGGTGCGGTGAAGGCCGATTGACCGCACACCTATCCGGCCTCGGCCTCGATATCTTCGGGATCGACCTGTCACCCCAACTGCTCGAATTGGCGCGGGCACAATATCCGACACTCGATTTCGACGAGGGCGCGCTCGAAGATCTCGATATCGGCGACGCCGCCCTCGCGGGAATTCTCGTCTGGTACTCGTTCATTCATCTGCCGCCCGAACGAATGCCCGCGGTATTGGCGGAGTTTCATCGGATACTCGAGCCGGGCGGGCGGGCGCTGCTCGCATACTTCCAGGCTACCGATGCCCAAGAGGAGGAACCGTTCGACCACAAGGTGATAACCGCCTATCGATGGTCCTCGGATCGGCTCGCCACGCTGGCCGAACAAGCCGGATTCACGCCGACCGCCCGGATGGTCCGAGAACCGGATCCCGGCGAGCGGGGCCGCCAGGCCTATATGTTTCTGGTCAAGGATCGTTGATTCGCCTAACGCGGATCCGCACCTTTCCGTAAGGTTGGGGAGTCAGCACAGGGGACATAGCTGTGCGAACCCTCACCGACATCGTGGTCGATTTCCTTTCACCGAAGACCTCAGCGCCACACCGTCGTCAGGGGGCGACAGACCATGGAGCTCATTTCTCCGATCGATGCCGTTTTCTTGCTCGGCGAATCCCGCGAGCATCCGATGCACGTGGGATCGCTACAGCTTTTCGAGGCACCGGAGGATGCCGGGCCCGATTTCGCTCGGACGACCCATGAGAAGTTGTTGGTGGACAACGAATTCCACCCCACTTTCCGCAAGCGCCCGGCGACCTGGCTCGGCGCGCCACAGCTGGCGTGGACCGAGGCCGAAGATGTCGAACTCGTCTATCACCTGCGCCGGTCGGCGCTGCCCAGTCCCGGTAGTTTCGAGCAACTGCTCGAGCTGGCCTCCGACCTGCACAGCACCCTACTGGACCGGCACCGCCCGCTATGGGAAATCCACGTGGTGGAGGGGCTGCGCGACGGCCGCTTCGCGCTGTACTCGAAGATGCATCACGCGCTGATCGATGGCGTCACCGCACAGCGACTGCTGCAACGCACACTCACGAACGATCCAACGGCGAGCGAAACGCGCGTGCCGTGGAATCTGCCCGGGTCGAAACGCAAGACCGAACCATCCGGCTCGCTGCTCGGCGGGCTCGCTCGAAATCTGTTGTCGGCCGCCAATTCCGGGCCCGCCGTGCTGCGGGTAGCCCGCGCCGCGCTGGTGCAGCAACAGTTGACCATGCCCTTCGAGGCGCCGCGTTCGATGTTCAATGTGCCGATCGGCGGCGCCCGCCGATGCGCGGTCCGGTCCTGGCCGCTGGAGCGGGTCAAGCAGGTCAAGAAGGCGACCGGCACGACCGTCAACGATGTGGTGCTGGCGATGTCGGCCGGTGCGTTGCGCACGTATCTGATCGAACATAATGCGCTACCCGATAAGCCGTTGATCGCGATGGTCCCGGTCTCGCTGCGGGCCGATGAGGACGATACCGAGAGCAGTGGCGTCAAGGTGGGTGCGATTCTGTGCAATCTCGGCACCGATATCGCCGATCCGATCGAACGGCTGCGCGTGGTGAGCGAATCGATGCGCCGCAGCAAAGAGGTCTACAACTCGCTCTCCCCCATCCAGACCATGGCGCTATCCGGGTTGATGCTCAGCCCGCTGGCTCTGACTCTGCTGCCCGGCCTGTTGTCGTTGACGAATCCGCCGTTCAATATCGTCATCTCGAACGTCCCCGGCCCCAGGGAACCGCACTACTGGAACGGCGCCCGCCTGGACGCCTCCTACCCCATGTCGATCCCGTTCGACGGTCAGGCTGTCAACATCACCCTCACCACCAATGTCGACAGTCTGGACTTCGGACTCGTCGGCTGCCGCCGCAGCGTGCCGCGACTACACAGCCTCCTCGACCACCTGGAGAATTCGCTGGCCGACCTGGAGCAGTCCGCCACCTGAACCGTCGAATCGCCCGCAACGCTGGTCGATGAACCGAGGCGATCGACTGGCGACGGGCGGGCGAAGACGGCTCTTTACGACGTGATTGCGTCGACAGGTTCGGCGGCGGGTACTGGCGGCGACCCGAGGCGTATCTGGACGAGACCGTGCGCGCCGGCATGTCGATGCTGGCGATGACACCGGCGGCGCTAATACGGGACGGACTGAACCGACTCCGCGACGATCTGGCTACCGACGCGTGCGCCGGACGGCATGCCGGGCTGCTCGACAAATCCCACCTCGACCTGGGCGACCGGCTCGTCACGGCGGAACTCTGATTCGCTCGGAAGGAACATCTATCGCAAGAAAACTAGAACGTGTTACATTCGAGGTCAGGTACCGCGCCTGTTGACCAAGCTACCGCTGCGTCATGGCGATATCTGCGGCAGACGGCCGAATCGGCAGCGCGGGCCGGAGACCCAATATGCAACCCGTTCCAGCACTCGTCAGCCATGGTGATCCGGCTGTTGAGCAAGTAGGGAGACCAGCACGCCATGCGTACCGAAATCTGCGACAAGTTGGGGATCGAATTCCCCATCTTCGCCTTCACCCATTGCCGCGATGTGGCGGCAGCGGTCAGCAATGCCGGCGGTCTCGGCGTGCTCGGTGCGGTGGGCTTCACCGCCGAGGAATTGGAGGTCGAGCTGGCCTGGCTCGACGACCATGTGCACGGTGTGTACGGTGTCGACCTCGTCATCCCGTCGAAGTACGAGGGCCAAGGGATCGATGATCTGACCCCCGAACAGCTGGAAGCCAAACTGGCGGAACTGGTTCCGCAGGGGCACCGGGACTTCGCGGAGAAGCTACTCAACGACCACAATGTCCCGCATCTGCCCGATAGTGAACACCACAACGAGCTGCTCGGCTGGACCGCGACCACCGTCGCACCGCAGATCGAGGTGATCCTGCGCCATCCCAAGGCCAAGCTGGTCGCCAATGCCCTCGGCACCCCGCCGCCGGATGTGGTCGAGCAGATCCAGGGCTCGGGACGGCTCATCGGCGCCCTGTGCGGTTCGGTGAAGCATGCGCTCAACCACAAGCGCGCCGGTCTGGATTTCGTTGTCTGCCAGGGCACCGAGGGCGGCGGGCACTGCGGTGAGATCTCCTCGATGGTGCTGTGGCCGCAGGTGGTCGACGCCATCGGCGATATGCCGCTGCTGGCCGCCGGTGGTATCGGCAACGGTCGGCAGGTCGCCGCGGCCATGGCGATGGGCGCGGCGGGTGCGTGGACCGGGTCGCTGTGGCTGACCGTCGAGGAGGCGAATGTGCCGCCCGCGCAGATGCAGACCTATATCGAAGCCTCCAGCCACGACACCGTGCGCTCGCGGTCCTGGACCGGTAAGCCGTGCCGCATGCTGAAGAACGACTGGACCGAGGCCTGGGAGGCGCCGGAGAATCCGGATCCGCTGCCCATGCCGCTGCAGATGATGGTGGCCCTGGACGGTGTCAAGCGTGGGCACCGCTATCCGGAGGCGGCCAAGGATGTGAACTTCAATCCGGTCGGTCAGGTCGTCGGCATGATGAACAAGGTGGAGCGCTCCGCCGATGTGATCGCCCGGCTGATCAATGAGTACGTGGAGGCGTGCGACCGCTTGAATAAGCTCAATAGCGCGCTGTAACAACGTCACCGACGCCGCCCCGGCCGATGCCGGGGCGGCGTTTTCGGCCTCCCGTGGCTGGGTAGCCATCCAGCAGCACACGCGGTATACAAGATGGTTCGTACGGCTACAGTGCGAGCGCTCGCGTCAGTTTTGGGAGGTCGGCATGTATCCCTGCACCAACCCTCGGTGCGGAAGTCGCGGACACACCGGGCCGGAGTGTCCGAATCTGGAGCATGCCGATCGGCCGCAACGACGAAATCTGGTGGTACTGGGCGTACTTGCCGTGACGATCGTCACCTCCCTCGTGCTCGCCGCCTTCGCCGCGGCACCGCGCTGATATCGACCACCGCTGGGCCGCCTAGGAATTCATCGCGAAGTCGTAGCGCACACCGGTCAGCTGCTCACTGAGCTGCCATAGTCTGCGCGCGGTCGAGCGCCGGTAGGCAAGTGGATTGCGCAGCGCCCGCCGCGGATATCCGGCGACCACGAAACCCGGTCCCACATAAGAGTTTCCGCACACATCCGGCACGGTGGCGGCATACAGCTGCGGCAACGCGCCCATATGATCGGGCTGGGCCAGCGCGAACAGGATCGCCTGCGGGATGGCCGCCAAGACGCCGCTCACCCCCTTCTCACCATTGCGGTCGTAGAGATGGGTCGCGGACAATCCGGGATGGGCGGCCACCGCGCGCAGGTGCGATCCGGCCGCACATGCCCGGCGCTCGAGCTCGGCGGTGAACAGCAGATTCGCCAGTTTGGACTGGCTGTAGGCGGGCCAGCGCAGATAGATCCGCTGCCAATTCGGGTCGAACCAGTTGATGACGCCGACCCACGCGGCAACCGACGATACGGTCACCACTCGCGGCTGTTCGGCGCGCAGGAGTGCGGGCAGTATGGCGCCGGTAAATGCGAAGTGCCCGAGGTGATTTGTGCCGAATTGGGCGTCGAACCCGTCGGCGGTGCTCGAGCGCGGCACCGCCATCACACCCGCGTTATTGATCAGCAGATCGATCCGGCCGACGGTGTCGTTGATCTGCTCGGCCGCCTGCCGGACCGAGGCGAGATCGGCCAGATCCAGCTGCAGCGCTTCGGGTTTCGGCCCGGCGGCAACCGCGGTCACCGCCTCCAGTGCCGTCGCGGCCTTCTGCGGATTGCGACAGGCCAGCAGCACATACGCGCCCTTACTCGCCAATGCCTCGGCGGTGCGCAAGCCGAGACCGCTATTGGCGCCGGTGACCACGACGGTCTTGCCGGATTGATCTGCGATATCCGCAATGGCCCAGCGGCGCGGCAGGATTGGTACCGATGTCACAGAGACCTCCTGGTTGATCAGCGGCCTGAGCGCTCATGCTGTCTCAGGCGGTGAGTCGATCCATGCGATCTTGCTTGACGACCGCAACGCTACCACCCTCGAGCGGCCTCGAGTGACACCGACGCAGCAATGACCCAGACAGTGCCTTCCGGGGAATCGAGGGCGATCAAGCGGTCGCCGCGTGCTCCACGTCCTCGTCGCACTCGGCCCCTACATCGAGCAATTCCTCGAACCGGGCGATCACCTTGTCGTGATACAGCCCGAACAGATCATCGAACAGCGCGAGCTGCGCATCGGACGGACCGGAACCGGAATCCCACACCGCGACCAGCGCACGCCATACCAATACGTGGAGGTCGGCCGCGCCCGCGAAGAAGGCCTCGACGGCCTCGGGCACCTCGAGCACCATCTCGCCGATGGAGTTCATGATCGCGCGCTGCATGCTCAGCCCGAGTGCGGTGAGCAGTCGGCGGACCAAGCCGATCTCGATGGCGAGGATCTGTTGGAAGTCGGGAACATCCTGTCGGGCAAGCGACTCCAGTTCATCGATCTCGGCCTTGAGTTCGGCCGAGTCGATCCTGTGCTCGATGCTGGTGTAGGCGAGCAGCGCCGCCATAACGATGCCGCGCTCCACCTCGACGATGTCGTGGAACATCTCGATGGCCACATCCGGCATCGGAACCGAGAATCGGAACAGGTGCCGATATACATCGATGCCGCCCGCCGCACGGACATCGCGGATCGTGAACCCCTTACCGCGTCGCGCCTCGACGAATCCGTACGATTCCAGCCGACCGAGGGTCAACTGCGCGGTCGCGCGGTTCATATCGAACTCATCCGCGACCTGACGGACCGACGGCATCAAATCCCCCGGCTGATACTCCCCTGCGGCAACCCGGCGTGCCAGCTCATCGGCAACGTCGGCGACTACCGTTCGGGATCCCATCGAGATGCCACCTTTCGACTCGGTGCCTAATACGTCCCAGACAGTCTATGCCCTCTTGTGCGAGACTGCACCTGTGTTACACCGGTCAGCGCGCAGTGTGAGGTGAGTCATGACAATTCAGCGTGGCGACGGTCGATCAGCCGAGAATTCGACCACTGGACGCGCCCGCATGTTCGCCATGCGATCGAACGGTAAACCCCCGGTTCGCACCGTGGTTCGCAATGCGAAATTGGCGGCACTGCCGCTCGCCTTCGCGGGCCGTCATGCGGCGGGTGTCGGTAAGCGCGCACTGGGTCGACCGGCCGCTGAGGTCGATCGCGAAATCCAGATGCGCACCGCACAGCACATCTTCGAGGTGCTCGGCGAACTGAAGGGCTGTGCCGCCAAACTCGGTCAGCTGCTTGCCATTTACGAACTCGCGCTGCCGCCGGCGCTCGCCGAACCCTACAAGATCGCGCTGAGTCGGTTACAGGATTGCGCACCCGCGATGCTGCCGCGTTCGGTGCACGCGGCAATGGCCGCGAGCATGGGGGAGAACTGGCGTTGGTATTTCCGGGAATTCGACGATCGGCGCGCGGCCGCGGCCTCGCTCGGCCAGGTGCATCACGCGGTGTGGCGCGACGGTACGCCCGTCGCGGTGAAGGTGATGTATCCCGGCGGTAAGGAAGCGGTCGCCAACGAGTTGGATCAGCTGCGCCGGATCTCGATGCTGGCAACGGTTTTCGTGCCCGGCGCGGATGTCAAGGGCGTGACCGAGGCAATCTGCGCCGGTGTGCTCGACGAACTCGACTATGCCGCCGAGGCGGAATATCAGCGGATCTTCGCCGCGGCCTATGCCGACGATCCGGATTTCCGCATTCCGCGGGTGATCGAACAGCGCGGCGATGTGCTCGTCACCGAATGGTTGGACGGCACGCCGCTGCCGCGCGTCATCGCCAACGGCACGCGCGCCGAGCGGGATCGGGTCGGCATGCAGCTGGTCGGGTTCATGGCATCGAGTTGGATTCGCAGCGGTCTGCTCTACGGCGATCCGCATCCGGGCAATTTCCGGGTGCTGCCGGATGGTCGACTCGGCATCGTCGACTTCGGGGCCTGCGCACCGTGGCCCACCGAGGGTTTCGAGGAATTCGCCTTCGACTACTGCGATGCGCTGTTCAACGGCGGCCCCGCGGAACTGGAGGCGGCGGCCCGGCGGCACGGCTTCTGCGAACCGGGCCGGGTACTCGATGCCGAGGATCTATTCCATCTGGTCGCACCATGCATCGAACCCTTCCAGCACGCGAGTTACCGGTTCACCATGCGCTGGTTGCGCAAACAGGTACTGCGGGTGACGAATCCGCGGCTGTCGAATGCATTGCGGCAGGGGACCATGCCTGCGCGCTTCACGCCGTTCGCGCGGTCCATGCTGACGCTGATCGGTGCGATCGGTCAGTTGGAGACCGAGGGTTCGTTCCGCGACGAGGTCGGGCGCTGGCATCCGACGCTGCACGAATTGGTCACCCGGCCCGTCGAGGAAGGCGCGGTGCCGGTCGATCTGGCGGCGGCCCGGCGCAAGCGGTCCGAATCGGCCGCGCGCCGCATGTCCGTGGGCTGAGTGCAGCCGCGCTGACCTGCCCGGACGGCATAGGAATACCCGGGACATCACGTCTGAGACAGTGTTGCCTCGCGGTTCGGCCAGCACCCGGGCCTCGACTCGATCGCCGTGCCCGCCACCCGACTCGCCCATCCGGATTGGTCAGCGCGCCAACCACTCTCGCCATCGCGGACCGATGAGCGCGGCCATTTCCTGGTAACCGGCCGCGCCGGGATGTGCACCGTCACCCGCGCGCACCTCACGCATCCATACCGCACTGTCGCGCAGCGGGTGATGGACGCGCACGTAGGGAACCGCCGCGGCGGCACAGATGTCGGCGAAATGTTCGTCGAGCCCGGCGGTCCTGGCATTCTGCTCGGCGTCATCGACGGGCGGCGGCGCGACGACCAAGACCGCAAGTCCGCGCGCGGTGGCCTGTGCGAGCAGTTCGGCAAGGTTGGCCGCCGATTGCTTCGGTGCCACTCGGGGCCGCCCGTCGATCAGCGTGGTGTCGTTGACGCCGAACGAGACGACCAGGCGGGCGGCGCAGCCGTCCGGAAATCGGGGCGCGCATTCGGCCTGCCAGCGCCCGAGGATCTCGGTCGAGGTCTGCATCCGCACACCCAGGTTGTATGTGGTGAGCGGCTGTCCGGTCGCATAGGCCTGCGCGGCCAGTCGGCCGACCCAGCCGAGGCACTGCGGGTCGCCGACACCCGCGACGAAGGAGTCGCCGATGAAGCACACGCGAAGGTCGTTGTACACAGGGTGATCTTCGCAATCGGCCCTCAGGTCCCGACCACCGTGGGCGGCAGTATGCCGTTAGGATCGCCGTGGGTTGTTCGGGAGGGATCGACGTTGACAGGGGTAGCTGAGTCCGCGGCGCCACCGTGGTTCACGGATCTATTCGCGCATCGGCGCTGGATTCGCCGAATCGAACCGTTCCCGCATATCTATGCCAGGGATGTGTTCGTGCCCGAGTTCTATGGGCGGCTCGCCGAGGAGTTGGCGCGGGTGCGCGGGGAGCGGCCCGAGGCATTCGGATCGGTGGCGGCGGATTACGGTGCGGTCGGGGCATCGCTGGCGGGGCTGCGGGATGGGCCGCTGGCGCTGTTCCTTTCGCGGGAATGGCACGACATGGTCGCCCGGGTGACGGGGGTGGCCGCCACCGGTGATGTCGAAGGGGCGGTGCACCACCATGCGCCGGGCAGTCCGCCCGGATCGCCGCACAATGATCTGAATCCCGCCTGGTTCAAGGGTTCCGCGCCCGGACCGGGCGAGGTCAGGACCGTGGATCCGGAGGTGGATCTCGCGACCGGCCCGCGCACGCCGGAGGTCTTCGCGCGGGAGACGGTGCGCGCCGTCGCGGTGCTGTTCTATCTCGGCAATCCGGACTGGCGGCCGGGCGATGGCGGCGAGACCGCGCTGTATTCGCATCTCGGCACGAATCCGGTTCCCGCGGTGACGATTCCGCCCTTGGACAATTCACTGGTGCTGTTCGAGTGCACACCGCGTTCCTGGCATACGTTCGTCGGCAATAACGCCACCGCGCGCAATAGCGTGGTGATGTGGCTGCACCGGCCGAAGGACGATGTGGTGCGGCGCTGGGGAGGAGACAGCATTGCGCAGTGGCACTGAACGTCGGGTATGTCTGCTGACCGGGGCCGGTGGCGTACTGGGTGACACCTTCTGCCGCGGTCTGTACACCGACTACGACATCATCGCGGTCTGCCGCACTCGCACCCCGGCCGCACCGTCACAGCTCGAATGGTTCGTCGATCCGTTCGAACCGGAGATGCCGGTGCCGGAGAATGATTCACGGATTTTCGTGATCAAGGCCGATCTGGCTCACCCGGGTGAGGTCGAGCGCGTCATTGATCTCGCACTCGCCCGGTTCGGGCATATCGATCTGCTGGTCAACAATGCCGCGCACAGCCGATTTCAGCCGCGCGGCATCGTCGACGGCGATGCCGCGCTCGATGAGTTCGATCCGCATTTCGCGGTCAATGTCGGTGTGCCGCTGCGATTGTCGGCGCGCCTGGCGCAGCGGAGCTGGGCGCATGCCGGGGACGAGAATCGGGCCCGAAATCGCAATATCGTGAATGTCTCGAGTCTTTCGGGCTCGCGGGTGTACCCCGGCGGACAGGTGCTCTATGCGGCATCCAAGGCGGCGCTCAACCACCTGACCCGGCATATCGCCGCCGAGTTCGAAGAGTTCGGGGTGCGCGCGAATGCGATCGCGCCCAATGGTTTTCCCGCGTCGGTGGCCACCGAACAGGTGGTGCGGGCCATTGTCGAACTCGATCGAGGTGAGATGAGCGGCGAAATCTTCACCGTCGGAGTGGGGGCCGGGGGGTGAGCGTCACGCACTCGATGCGGACGCCCATTGACCTACTTCGCCGAACCCGCCGTTCCGGTGATCTCTTCGGACATCGTCCAAAGCCGTTGTGCGAGCTGCGCATCCACCGCCTGCCCATTCCGCGGCTCCTCCAGCTCGAACCGGTGGAAATACCTGCCGTTGATCTCATCGGACGTCGTCGCGAAGTGCACCAACGGATCCGCGCCCTTATCGGCCCGGAGGAAGAAGGGCCGCGACAGCGGCGAGCGGATGAACGCGCCGAGCCCGAGCGGGGCATTGTCGTAGACGTGGGTGGCGACCGCACCCGGATGGAATGCCACGGTGATCAGCCCGGTGCGGCGGGCCAGCTCCCTGGTGCAGATGATGGTGGCGAGTTTGGCGGCACCATAGGCGCCCAGCTGGTTGAACGAACCGGTCGATGCGTTGACGGTGTCGAGGTCCAGCCTTGCCATCCGGTAGGTCATGCTCGCGGTATTGACGACCCTGGCCTGCGACTGCACCAGCCGATCCAGCAGCAGGGCGGTCAGCAGGAACGGCGACAGGTGATTGACCTGGAAGGTCAGCTCATTGCCGTCATCGGTGACGGTGCGTTTCGCCCACGCGCCGCCGGCGTTATTGGCGAGCACATCGATGCGCGGATAGCGATCGAGGAGCCGATCGGCGAGTTTGCGCACCTCGTCGAAGCGGGCGAAATCGGCGATGAACGACTCCGCACCGACCCGCGCCGCCACCTCGGCGGTGCGTTCCGGCGAGCGCCCGACCACCGCGACGGTCGCGCCGCGCGCCACCAGCTTCGCCGCCGCCTCGGCGCCGATGCCGGAGCTGGCGCCGGTCACCACCACCGTCTTCCCGGATAGATCCTGTGCTGCCATGTCCCGCCTTCCGAGCCGTTGGCTGATTCGTCCTGATCCTCATCGGCACGGACGGATTCGGCAAGACCGTCTACCGGCCGGTAAGTCGGCGGCTTCGCACTGCTGTGTATCGTGCTGCGAACGCAACAGTTGATCTAGTACGAACATGGGCAACTCGCCGGGGACCCCTAGAATTCAGCTACCTGCCGACTGTCGGCCCGCGACGAAACTCTCGCCGCACCCAACCAGTCGGTCGAAGTTCGGGGGCGGACGAACACAGGGGTAACTCGCCGGGGCGCCCAGCGCTCAGCCATTCCGGGAACCGTCGGCCCGCAACGGTACGTTTTAGGCACAGCCCACGACCGGCAAAGGCGCGGAGAGGCGGAGGAGCGGAGCCACGAGATGCGAGTCGATGGGCGGGATATCCCGGTTACCGGGAGCCTGCTGCAACCGCTGATCCGGCGGACCAGTGACATCATCCGTGTCGTACTCGCGGCACTGTGGGTCGGCGTGGTGGTCGCCGCCTCCCTGATCACCCGGCCGGAGTGGCTGGCGCTGGAGCGTTCGGTCTCGAAAATCATCGGATTCCTCAATCCGGACCAGTCCAATCTGGTCTACCTGGTCTACGGCATGGCGATTATGGCGCTGCCGTTCGCGATCCTCATCGAATTGATCATCAGCAGGCAGTGGAAGCTGCTCGTGGGCTATGCGGCCGCGGGATTGGTCGCGGTCCTGCTGCTATCGATCACCGGAACGGGTTTGTCCGCGCCGCAATGGCATCTGCAGGTGCCGGATCGGCTCGACACCTTCCTGTCGCAGTTCCTGGACGATCCGCGCTGGATCGCCATGCTCGCCGCGGTGCTGACCGTATCCAGTCCGTGGCTACCGACCCGGACGCGGCGCTGGCTGTGGTTCCTGCTGCTGGCATTCGCACCGATCCACCTGGTGGTCAGCACGGTGGTGCCCGCACGGGCCATGTTCGGGCTCGCGGTCGGCTGGCTGGTCGGCGCGGTGATCGTGCTCGTGGTCGGCACGCCGGCGGTGGAGGTGCCGCTGGATGCGGCGGTGCGGGTGCTGGCCAGGCGCGGACATACTGTCACCGCATTCACCGTTGTGCATCCCGCCGGGCGCGGTCCGCTGGTGCTCGCCGCGGCCATCGACGGTCCGGAGCGGGAGTTGACCGTCGAGTTGTTCGGCAAGAATCAGCGCAGCTTCGGTGCGCTGCGCCAGCTGTGGCGCTGGCTCACCTTCCGCACCAGCGAAACCGCGGCCATGCACGGCTCCATGCACCGCGCCGTCGAGCACCGTGCGCTGCTGGCCATCGCCGTCGGCGAATTGGGTCTGGCCGCCGTGGAACAGGTCGCAGTCGCGGCACTAGAGCGGGGCTGGATGCTGTACGCGCACACCATGCCTCGAGGTAAGCCGCTCGACGAAACCTGCGATGAGGAGCTCGCCGGGGTATGGAAATCGCTGGCCGCACTGCACTGCGCCCAGATCTCGCACGGCGATCTGCGGCCCGCCGAGATCCGAATCGAGAACGGCGCCACACTGTTCAACGGATTCGTCAATGCGGAATTCGGCGCGTCCGATAAGCAGCGACAGTCCGATGTCGCGCAGTTGCTGGTCTCGACCACCGCCGTCTTCGGCAAGGAAGCCGCGGTGCGCACCGCCATCGATACGCTCGGCGAGCAGACGGTGCTGACCGCGGCGAGCCGACTCACCAAGTCCGCCATGCCCGCCGGGATCAAGAAGTCGATTCCGGATTGGGGTGAGGTGGTCGCCACGGCCCGCGACGAGGTGCGCAAGCAGACGGGCCAGGACAAGATCGAGGCCGAGCAGATCACCCGGTTCAACCGCAATCAGATCATCCAGTTGGTGCTGCTGATCGGGCTCGTCTACGTCGCCTACCCGTTCATCAGCGCGGTGCCGACCTTCTTCTCGCAGCTGCGAACCGCCAACTGGTGGTGGGCGCTGCTCGGCCTGGCGGTCTCGGCGCTGACCTATGTCGGTGCGGCGGCGGCACTGTGGGCCTGCGCGTCTCGCCTGGTCAGCTTCCGCAATCTGGTGGTCATGCAGATCGCCAATACCTTCGCCGCCACCACCACCCCGGCACGGGTCGGCGGACTGGCCTTGAGCGTGCGCTTCCTGCAGAAGGGCGGACTCGGCGCGGTGCGGGCCACCGCCGCCGTCGCCTTGCAGCAGGCCGTACAGGTGATCACGCACATCAGCCTGTTGATCCTGTTCAGCGTGGCGGCGGGCACCTCGGCGAATCTTTCGCATTTCGTGCCCGACGCCACCGTGCTCTATCTGGCCGCCGGTGTGGGTGTCGGCATTATCGGCACCTTCATGTTCGTGCCGAAACTGCGTCGCTGGCTGAACAATTCGGTGCGCCCGCAGTTGCAGGAGGTGCTCGGCGAACTCGGCGATCTGGCCCGGGATCCGAAGCGCTTCTCGGTGATCGTGCTCGGCGGTGGCGCCATCACGATCGGCCAGGCGCTGGCGCTGTGGGCCAGCGTCGAGGCGTTCGGCGGTGGCGCGTCGTTCATCACCGTCACCATCGTCACCATGATCGGCGGCACCTTGGCCTCGGCCGCGCCGACACCCGGTGGCGTCGGCGCCGTCGAGGCCGCGCTGATCGGTGGTCTCGCCGCCTTCGGCCTGCCCGCGACCATTGCCGTGCCCGCGGTGCTGCTCTACCGCGTGCTCACCTGCTGGCTACCGGTGTTCTGCGGCTGGTTCACCATGCGCTGGATGACGTCGAGGGACATGATCTGACTCAGGCGTCCTTGGTTGCCACGAGTACGCCGGTCATCGGTGGGATCGTGGTGAAGTCGACGGCTCCGAATCCGACTGCCCGCAACGCTTCGCGGTAGCGGCGAATGTCGATGGCCGCCAGTGGATCCGCGTGGTGTCCTGGCGTGTGCGGGTCGTCGGTGCGGCGCGCGGCGAATCGAGACATGAGCCGAACCGCCGCCGGCAGAACCTTTCCAGTTGGGTGGGTATCGGCGAGCAGCAGTCGGCCGCCGGGGCGCAGCACCCGGAACATCTGTTCCAGCGCCGCTGTGCGCTGGGTCTCCGGAATGTGATGCATGACGAAGGTCGAAGTGACGACGTCGACCGAGGCATCGGGCAGGGGCAGCGACTGGGCGGCGCCGACTTCGAGACGGCAGTTGGACGAGGCGCCGATGCGGCCGGTCGCGTAATCGATCATCTCCTGGGACGGGTCGATGCCGATCACTCGACCGTCCGGTCCGACTCGATCGGCGAGTGCTCGGACGAGTTGGCCCGGACCGCAACCGATATCGACGGCGTGCTCGCCCGGGGCGGTACCGGTCAGCTCGACGAGTCGAGCATTCAGACTCCCGACGCGGCCGAGCAGTAAGACCGATTTCAGGGCGAGATAGCCGCGCGGTTTGGTGATGAGAATGCCGATCTCGGAGTTCCGGTCAGCATATGCGTTAGTGGCCTGTTGTCCTTTTCCGGTCATGTGTTCATAATCGGACCAGATGACCGGATCGACCAGAAGCAAAAGTGCGGATATCGTGCCGTTCCGAACGGATTCGCACAATTTGTACGACAACGCGGTATGCGCGTTCGGAGGATGCCGATGACCAGCACCGATCGCCGGGTGCGGCGCACCAAGAGCCTGCTGCACCGGGCGCTGATCGAGCTGATGATCGAATGCGGCTATGACCGGATCACGTTGCAGGACATTCTGAATCGCGCCGATGTCGGACGCTCGACCTTCTACGCGCACTTCCGGGACAAGGACGATCTGCTGTTGGTCAGCAGTACCGAGTACCTGCGCGCGGCGGTGGCCGATATCGAATCGGCCGCGAATGACGCTGATGCACCGCAGCATTCGGAACCACTCGCGCCGCTGTACACGCTGTTCCGACTGGCGTCGGCGAATCCGGAGGTCTATCGGGCGCTACTGGGTCGCAGGGCGACCGGGGTGCTGCTGCGCTCGACCCGGCGCATGGTGGAAGAGATTCTCACCGAGCAACTTTCGGGCCGACTCGATATGGACGACGACGAATTCGCGGTCACGATGACGTTCCTGTCCTGGGGCGTCGTCGGCCTGCTCGGCTCGATCGCGGATGCCGAACCACCGCTGCCGGCGGCCGAAACCTACCGTCGCCTCGAAGATCTGGTCGGCCCCGGCCTCACGAGCCGGGTATCGCACACCGGACGGATCAGCCGCACCGGCCGATGATCTGTCACACCGACGCGCCGATCAGCTCGAGCGCCTGGTCTGCGGTGCGGCAGGCCGCGGTGATCGATTCGAGGTTTACCAGCGACGCGGCGTGGGCTTGCGGGTCGACCGCGGCCACACAGTCCGCGGCCGGATGCACGGTGAAGCCGAGATCGGTTCCGTTCCTGGCGGTTTGCTCGACCGCGAGATCTGTCGCGAGCAGGGAGTCGATGCCCTGTTCGTCGCACCATTCGGGCAGCGGGCAGCCCGCGAGCGCGGAGAGCTTCTGATTGTCGAACACCACGGTCGGCTGTTCGATCATTTCCGGAATCATTCGGAAACCGGGCGCATCCAGGGGGAATTCGGTTTGCGCCGCGGCTACCGAACGCATGAATCCGGTATGAGCTCAGGACGAATAGTCCTTGCGCAGCTGAACTTTGACGACCTTGCCGCTGGCATTGCGGGGCAGTTCGGCCACGATCACCAGATCCTTGGGGTGCTTGTAGCGGGCCAGGTTCTCGTTGAGGAACGGCGCCAGCTCGTCGAGAGTGAGCTCGGCATCCGGATCGACAAGGGCGACAACGGCAACCGGCACCTCACCCCACTTCTCGTGCGCGCGTCCGACCACCGCGGCCTCGCGGATCTTCGGATGCGCGAACAGCACATTCTCCACCTCGGCACAGTAGATGTTCTCGCCGCCGGAGATGATCATGTCTTTCTTGCGGTCTACCACCCACAGGAAGCCCTCCTCGTCCGCGCGGACCAGGTCACCGGAGTGGAACCAGCCGCCGGCAAAGGCCTCGGCGGTGGCCTCCGGTTTATTCCAGTAGCCCTTCATGAGAGTCGGTCCGCGATAGACGATTTCACCGATCGCACCGGGCGCGACATCATTCATCGCATCGTCGACGACGCGAGCCTGGATGGTCGGAATCGGCTTACCGACGGAACCCAGCTTGCGGATCGCGTCCTTACCCTCGAGCACACAGGTGATAGGCGACATCTCGGTCTGGCCGAAGACCGCGACATTGACCGCATCCGGGAAGCAGTCGGCCATGGCCCGCAGCACGGTATCGGAGGCCGGAGCCGCACCCCAAGTAAGCACCTTCAGTGCGAGCTTGCGCTGCTTGACCGTCGGCTCCTCGCAGATCAGCTGCCACTGCGCGGGCACACAGAAGGCGGTGGTGGCCTGCTCGCGCTCGACCGCGTCCAGGAATTCCGTGGGATCGAACGCACCGAGCGGATGTAGCACGGTCTTGGCGCCGAGCACGAAATACGGTGCGAGGCTGCCGAGTCCGGCGATATGGAACAGCGGTGAGGTGCAGAAGCCGACCGAATCGGTGTCGATCGCCGTGGCCCGAATGCAGGTCAGCGCTTGGGCATTCATATTCGCGTGGGAGAGCACCGCACCTTTCGGACTGCCGGTGGTGCCCGAGGTGTACATGATCAGCGAGGGGGTGTCCTCGGCAATGTCGAGCGGCGTATGCGGTTCACCACCCTCGGCCAGCACATCGTCATAGCCGAGCACCGCATCGGTGGTCTGGCCGCCGATCACGATGCAGATCGCCAGCTCGGGGGCCTGACCCTGCACGGCGGTGGCCAACGGCTGCAACATGGTGTCGGTGACAATTGCCTTGGCGCCGGAATCGCCGACGATATAGGCGACCTCGGGCGGGGTGAGCCGGAAGTTCACCGGGACCGCGATGGCGCCGAGTGCGTTGATGCCGAAGACGGCCTCGAGGTATTCGGGATAGTTCAGCGCCAGGATCAGCACCCGGTCACCGAAGCCGATGCCGCGGCGGGCGAGCGCGTCGGCGAACTTCAGCGAACGCTCGTGCAACTGCCGCCACGTGGTGTCCACACCACGGAACCGCACGGCGACCGCGTCCGGGCGCATCTGCGCATGGGATGCGAGCTGGTTGTTCCAGTGGTTGCGCCGCGACCTGATCGGCTCGCCGAGCGCCTGTGCACCGGTGGTCATGCCACTCCTCTCGGACCGCCAACCATGCGCCGGTGCATCCGACGGCGTCGACGGACTGAACTGAGAGCAGAATAACAACTAACTTATTGCGACGGCAAGAGATCGAGATATGAATCGCTGTTAATCTTCTCAGTACGAGATCTCGGCCAGAAAATCGCATCTAGCTGCGCATTTGCCGATAATCGCGTGTGCCAATTTGGATTCTCGTGTACGTTCAGAGGGCATGACTATGCGAATCTGGGCTTACTTATAAGTTGAACAGCGGATGATACGCCTGCGGACGACGCGTCTTCGACGAGGGCGATCTCGATGCGGGCATCTGGTCGGCCGGCCTGGCCCAGGGCCTCATCCACGACATCCCGTCCTGCGCCGAACTGATCGGCCGGATGGTCGCCGAAGCGGAGGAACTGATCACCGCCCGACTCCGCCCAGGCGATCTGATGCTTCAACAGCACTATCTGGCGGCCAGTGCCTCGACCGCGGCGTAGTCGTGGGCCGCGACGATGTCGATGCCGTCGGGTAGGGCGTGGAGGCGGTGAATGGTGGCGAAGGTGGCATCGCGGTCGGCATCGAAGAGTTGGCCGGGCATGGGCGCCTTTTCGCGGATCAGCTGGACCTGGAGTTTGTTCCACACCGCGTCGCCCGCGAGCAGTACCCGGGTGCCGTCGTCGACCGCGAGCAGAACGCCGATACTGCCCGGGGTATGTCCGGCGAGGTCGACGAGCAGCACCGAACCGTCACCGAACAGGTCCAGGCTGCGCGGGAAGGTGAGCACCGGCGGGCCGTCGAGTTCGAACGTGTCGAAGGCGCGACCGCGCAGGGGGCCGCGGGCAACGCCGACCGGGGCGTGTGGGCCGTCGAGCGCCCAGGCGCGTTCAGCCGCAGGTAGCCGGATGGTGACGGAGTCGGGCAGTTCCAGCAGGCCGGAAATGTGATCCCAGTGCAGGTGGGTCGGCAGGACGAAATCGATGGCGTCGACGGCGATATCGTGGCCGGCCAGCGCGTCCGCGAGCCCGAGTACCGGCTTATCGGGCGCGACCAGGAGTGGAATCGGGAACGGCAGCTCGGGCAGCACCCGATCGTGCACGCCCGCGCACAGCGCCGGATCGACCAGGAATCGCGCCTTCGGATGTTCGATCAGGTAGGCCGACATGGTCATCGGCAATTCGCGCAGGCTGCGCACGCCCTCCGCGACAATCGTGGTGGGAGCGGCCATGCGCGCCTGCATCAGGACGGTGAGCCCGACGGTCGCCTTGGTCTGCGGCAGCGGCATCGGCTCCAAACCGGACAGCAACGCGGTGTCAGGGCGACGCGGCCGCAGCAGTCGGCCCGGCGTGGCCGCCAGTGCGGTGCAGCAGCGCAGCGCGGTCGACAGGGTGGGGGTCCGCTCGGATACGGATTCGGGCACGGTGCCACCGTAAGCGATCACGGCATACCGCGAAAGAGCCGGGCATGCAGGATAATTCCGGACAATTCACCCGCCTGCTCCCGATCCAGGGACGCCTTGATCGCGCCGATATCTACGGCATAATTGCAGAGGTACCGGCGTGGGGGCAGCAGCCCTCCGGCGACGGGAGGAGGACGGATGGGGCCTGGTCTTCCCGACGGGCAGGGTGTTGTCTCGAGCGACCTGCGAACAGTCGCCAACGGTGTTTCGAACAGATCCGGTTCGCGACGTGCTGCGCTGCGCTGCGCTGCCACCGCGGCCATCGCCGACCTGCTGAATGTCGATGCCGCAACGGTTTCGACCACTGCGCCGTTCAGCGATCTCGGCCTCAGCTCGCTACAACTGGCGCGGCTGACGGCACATCTGGAAGATGCCATGGGAGTCGAGGTTTCACTCACCGCCCTCTACGACCACCCGGACATCGAGCAGCTTGTCGAGTATCTCGCGATGCGATGAGCACCGTGCCCACACATCGGAAAGGCCAGTTCGCCTCCGGCCGTCCACATCCGCCGGTTGCGATCGTTGGCATCGGCTGCCGGGTGCCCGGCGCGTCGAATGTGCCAGAGTTCTGGCGAATGCTGTGCGGTGGCCGCGATGCCACCGGGGCACCGCCGCCCGGTCGACCAGGTACGCGGCACGCCGGATATCTCACGGATGTCGATGCGTTCGACAACGACTGGTTCGCCATCTCCAGTCGCGAGGCCGCGCTGATGGATCCGCAGCAGCGGCTGGCGCTCGAGGTCGCGGTCGAGGCGCTCGACGATGCCGGAATCGGCTATCGCACCAGGGGTTCCGAGGCGGCGGTGGTATTCGGTGCGGGCGCCTACGATCACGGCATCGCGGTGTTGGGCCGCGACGGGCACGATGCGCCGTACGCCGTCACCGGATCGGCGCTCAGCATCATTGCCAACCGGCTCTCCTATGTCCTCGACCTGCACGGACCCAGTCTGGTGCTGGACAGCGCCTGCTCATCCTCACTCGCCGCGGTCGATCTCGCGGTGCGTCTGCTGGCCGATGACGCGGTGCCGTTCGCGATCGTCGGCGGAGTGAATCTCACACTGCTGCCGCATACCTCGGAGTACCTGGCCAAAGGTGGGTTCCTCGCACCTGATGGGCGGTGCAAACCATTCGATGCCGCGGCCGACGGATATACCCGCGCCGACGGATGCACCGTGGTGGTGCTCCGGCGCACCGCCGATGCACTGCGGGACGGGCATCGGGTGTATGCCGAAATCCTCGGCACAGCAGTCGGTTCGGACGGGCGATCCAATGGGCTGTACGCACCGAGCGGCCGAGCCCAACAGGACACCATTCGTACCGCGTTGGCACGGGCCGAACTCGATCCACATGATGTCGGATACGTCGAATGCCACGGCACCGGAACACCATTGGGTGATGCGGTGGAGGTAGGCGCGCTCGCCGCCGTAGTCGGCAGCGCTGCCGAACCGACCTGGATCGGCTCGCTCAAAGCCAATATCGGACATCTGGAGGCGGCCGCCGGAATCACCGGAATGGTCAAGGCGGCGCTGTCCATTCGGCACGGCGTCATCCCACCGACCATCAATTTCCACACCGAGAATCCGCTACTGAAACTCACCGAACATGGACTGCGAGTGCCCACCGAACCGGTGGACTGGACCGACACACCGGTGCGTGCACGCCATGCCGGAGTCAGCTCATTCGGATTCGGTGGAACGAATGCGCATGTGGTACTGCGTGGTCTGGAACCCGAGCGTCATCGGAGCTATGAGCCGCCCGTGCTGCTCCCGGTCACCGCTCGCGACATCCCGGAGCTCCGCTCGAGCGCGCTACGGTGGGCCGAGTTGCTCGAGGGGGCCGACGCGAGCGGTACGGCATCGGACGGCACGAGCCACGCCCCATGGAACAGGTCGACCACCGCCGTGCGCGACGGCGTGAGTAGCGCCGCGCACGACGCCATGAGCAGCACCTCACGCGACGGCACGAGGGGCGCCGCCGACGACGGCACACGCCGTGCCATCGGCGACGACACGAGTAGCACCATGCGCGACAGCACCACCAGACCCACACGCGACGCCATGAGCCGCGCCACATGCGACAGCACAAGCCGCACCAAGGGCGACGGTACGCGCGGCGCCACACCTGACATCACGTGCAGCGCGACGCACGACGGCACAACCGGCACCACACGCGACAGCGCCAGCAAGCCCGAACACGACGGCGTGAGCACTGCATCGAGCGACGGCTCCGGCCACACATCGCGCGACAGTTCGCGCGGCGGCACCCACAGCGCCACAGGCGAATACACGCCTGGCACCACACGCGACCGCACAAGCAGCGCGACGCGCAACGCCACGATCAGCGCGTCGAGTGACGGCTTCAGCCGCGCATCGCGTGACGGCGCAACGACTTACAGCTCCTACCGCGCATCGCGCGACAGCATCAGCGACAGTTCGAACAACGCCACAGGCAACGCCCCGCGAGACGGCACCCACAGCACCACAGGCGAATACACGCGCGACGACACAGCCAGCACCATGCACGGCAGCACCTACAAGGTCGCACCCGACGGCATGGGCGCCGCGTCACGTGACGACTCCAGCCGCGCATCGCACGAAGGCAGCAACGACAGTTCGAACAACGCCACAGGCAACGTCTCGCGAGAGGGTGCTGGTAACTCTCGGTGTGACGGGACCAGTCGCAGTTCACGTGAGCGCGCGAGTGACGACTCGCGTGCGGGTGTGCGGGACGCGACGGTGATGAACTACTCAGGTACGGACATAGGTGAACGCGAAATTCTTCGGAGTTTTGCCGCCGCTGCGGGGCGGTTGATACCCGAGAATGCGCGCGCCGCAGTGGTTGCGCGTGATCTGAACGAAGCGGTAGGTCAGTTGCGGGCGCTGGGAGACGGGAAGTCAGGTGGTGGGGTGATCGGCGCTGGTTCGGTGCGGCGGCGGGGCGGTGTGTTGTTCCTGTTCTCCGGGCAGGGTGGTCAGCATGCCAAGATGGGGCGGGGGCTGGCGGCTCGTTATCCGGTATTCGCGAAAACGGTTACTGCTGCCGCGGATGCGATTGCGGCCGCGGGTGGTGGGCGAGTGTGGACGCCACGCAACGGGTTCGCGCTCGGCAGCGGGGCTGGCGCGACGGAACAGGTGCAACCGGCGATCTTCGCATTCCAGGTGGCACTCGCCGAACTGCTCGCCGCATGGGGTGTCGAACCGGATGCGGTGGTGGGACATAGTCTCGGCGAGGTAGCCGGGGCCGCGGTGAGTGGTGCGTTATCGCTGTCGGATGCGGCCCGAGTCGTGGTGCAGCGCAGCCGGATTCTGGCACGGCTGGACGGTCAGGGGGCGATGGCGGTACTGGAGGCGACACCGGATGAAGTGGCGCGGCTGGTCGAGCCGCTGCACGCGACGGTAGCGGTCGCGGCCGTCAATGGACCGCGTTCGGTGGTGATCTCCGGTGCGCCACGTTACGTCGATGCCCTGGTCCGGCGGGCCAGGCGCAGGCAGATGTTCGCACATCGAATCGCGGTCGACTTCGCCGCACACAGCCCACAGGTCGGCGCGCTCGTCCCCGAATTCGCCCACGCGCTCGATGGACTCACCGCCCAGGTACCGCGCGTTCCGGTGTACTCCACGGCGCGCCGCCGCGAAACGGTCACCACAATGGATGCCGTCTACTGGGCCGAAAATGCTTCGAGAACCGTCGAATTGGCCGCCGCACTGCAACAAGCCGCCGACGACGGATTCGCAACAGTACTGGAAATCGCACCACATCCGGTGCTGACACCCGCCATCCGGGAGTATCCCGAATTCGCCGACGCCACCCACGCGGTAACCACCCGCGACGACGAAGCCGGATCCTTCCTGACCTGTCTCGCCAACCTCTACCTCGAAGGCCGCCCCATAAATTGGGCCGCAATCGGCCCCGTCACCGCAGCACCCCCACCACGCCAATGGGCGCACCGGCGGTTCCCATTGATCACCACGCTCGACCCCGGCACCACCCGCGACACCCCCACCAAGCCCGACATCACCAATGTCGCTGCAACCGAACAGCCCACCTCGTACGACGCTGCGCCCGAGCCCCCCACCGCCGGCGGTGCTGCCCCCGAACCGCGCATCACCAGCGACGCTCCCACCAAATCCGATACGACCCGCCGCGCTGCCACCAAGTCCGGCACGCCCCACGTCGCCCCCACCAACTTCGACAGTGCCACCAATCCCGACACCACCAGTGACGCTGCCACCGAACCCGGCACTACTCACGACCCAGCCACCAAGCCCGACACCGCAACTGAGCCCGGTACAACCAGCCACGGCGTCACCGATCCAGCCATCAACGGCCGCACTGTCAACAACCCGTCGGTATCAGACTTCGGCGCAGGCATCGGATTCGATGTCGTCCACGATCCGAACACAACCGCTGGACTCGACGCCATTAGCGGCCGAGACACCCACGCTCCGACCACATCCGCCCAACTCGACACCGCTCGCGGTGGACATACCCCCAACGCGGACATAACCACCGGAAACGACGCCATTCGCGGCCGAGCCACCCACGACCTGAACACAGTCACCCGACACGACATCATTCGCAGCCGGAGTATCCAGGACGCAACCACGGGACTCGACACCGGTGGTAGCCGAAACATCGACAACCCGAACATCACCACCAGAAACGACACCGCCCGCGCCTGCGATGCCGTCGATTCGAGCGGCGGCGCATTCGCACACTCGAACCGGGCCGCCTCCATCGGCGAATCCGGTTCCCCCGCCGACGATCTCCACGATCATGTCGTGCAGGGTGTTCCGACCGTCCCTGCGGTCTTCTGGCTGCTCGAGTTGATCGGTCTGGCTGGGAAGGGGCGGACGGTCACCGATTTCGTGGTGCATGAGCGGACCGAGCTTGCCGCGCTGTCCGCGGTCAGCTATCGAGCCAGCGGTGCTGGAAGATTGCAGGCGGAGGTCACAGGCGCCGGGACGCTGGCTTCGGCACGGTTGGCCAGTGACCCCACACCCGGGGATATCGTCGCATGGATGCGGGTGGTCGATGCAAATCGGGCCGCCCGCAGGCGCATGCGCGCGCTCACGCCAGATGTTTTCTACAACTCGTTGCGCACGCGTCAACTCGACTTCGGCCCCGGTTTCCGCGCACTGCGCGATATCGAGGCCGGACCCGATTGTGCGGTGGGGTGGTTCGACGCCGCGCCGCTACAGCGCTCGGCGACCCTCGACGGATGTCTGCATCTGCTCGCCGCCGCGAGCTGGGACTATCTACCCGCCGACGCCATTGCGCTGCCGATCGGCATCGAAAGATCCTGGCTGTCCGCCGAACCGGAGCTGGCGCTGCTGGAAGCCCATGCGCTCGTGCGTGATCGATCGTCGACCGGGCTGACCGGTGACATCATCGGCACCGATCAGCACGGTGTCCCGGTACTCGCGCTGTTGGGTGTCCGCATACGTTTCGCAACGATCGAATCCACGACGCAGGTCGGCCCTTTCCGCCATGAAACGTGGATCCCGTTCCAGCACATTCGCCATTCCGCGCAGCGCAATGGCGAGCACCACCGAACCACGAATCCCCAGCGTGCCTTGGTTATCGGCGAATCCCAACTGGCCATCCAGCTCGCTGGAGAACTCGACCACACCCTGCCCACCGAACGGGTTGCCCGCGAACCGGATGCCGCCGGTCCGATCGTCTCCGCCATACTCGCCGGACGCTCCGGCACCGGGAACACGGCAGTCGTCGTGATCTGGCCCGCCGAATCCGACGGGACCCACACGAGCCATGACACCGAGTCCGCAAACAGTGTGATCGCCACCACCGGACGAGTGCTAGATCTGCTCCAACGCGTCCAATCCGAAGACACCACAGCCTCTGTGACGATCGTTCTCCCAGATCCCGGCGCCGGCGACCACCAGCAATCCGCTACGCAGCGCGGCTCGACGTCGCCAGGCAAGACGATCACGCCTATGGCGATCGCCGGTTTGGTGCGATCTATGCAGCTCGAATCGGGCCGCGAAGTACGGCTCGTCTGGACCGACGCGTCACCGACTGCGGTGACCCGACTGCGCGACCTGATCGAAGCAACCACCACCGCGCATGCACTCCCCGATGAGCTCCGCATCTGCGCCGATGCCCTCACCGCACGCCGCTTCGTACACTCCCGCCCCCGATCAACCACCCCGACGCGGATCGACCCCGACGGTACCTACGTGGTCACCGGCGGGCTAGGTGCGCTCGGGTCGGTCGCGGTGCGCTGGCTGCTCGATGCCGGTGCCCACGATGTCGTGGTGCTCACCCGCGCACCCAGACCGGTGCCCGCACTCCTGGAGGGACTAGAGGATCGGATCGTCGTAGTGCGCTGCGATGCCGCGGACCGCAGCGATCTCGCCAACGCGCTCAACGATGTTCGCGAATGCGGTTCCACCATCCGCGGCGTCGTCCACGCTGCGGGCGCACTCGAAGACGCCGCATTCGACGCCGTCACCACCCGCCAACTCACCCGCATGTTCGCACCGAAACTCATCGCCGCGGGCAATCTCATCGAACTCACCGCCATCGATCCGACCGACTTCGTGCTGCTTTTCTCCTCGGCCACCGGTGCGCTCGGCGCACCCGGACAGGCCGCCTATGCCAGCGCGAATGCCGCAATGGACGCACTCGCCCGCGCCTACCCGGGCCGGCGCGTATTGAGCATCGGCTGGGGCGTGTGGAATTCGGGCCTCACCGAGGACGCGGGCGGTGCGGTCCATCTGCGACGCGCCGGAATCTCCGCATTCGATATCCCGCGCGGCACCGAATTGCTCGCCCAGACCATGCTGTACAACGAGCCCTACCTGCTCGCCTTGGACTACGCGCCGACCACTGGGACCGAACCGATCGCCACCCGCCTGCGAAACCTGCTCACCGATCAACCGTCGACAGCGGACCCCGCACCACCGAATCCCGCTCCGTCCCTGCACCATCCCACGGAATTACTCACCGCGACCATCCGCACCATCCTCGCCGCGACCCTGGACGTGCCCTCCCACCACCTCGACCCGGAAGCCGATTTCAACGCATTGGGCCTGACTTCCCTGCTCGGCATAGAAATGCGCCGCCGCCTCGAAACCCGTCTCAATATCCGCATCTCGACCGCGGAACTGTTCCAACATCCGACCATCACCGCCCTCGGTGCCGCTTTGGCCGACCGAGTCGCGGCGAAATCCGGTGGGGCGCCGTGACCTCGCCGAATACGACGTGGCAGACCAACGTCTTGGCGACCCGGGTTGCCGAGTGGGCGCGGACCAAGCCCAACGACAGTGCGTACACCGAATTGCGTTATCGCGGACAGGACTGCGTTCCGGTTACGTCGACCTACGCAGAACTGCACCACGCAGCGGGTGCGCAGGCACAAAGGCTCAGGGCGGCAACCGATCCCAGCGACCGAGTAGCGATCCTGTGTGCGCACGGAATCGACTACGTCATCGCCTTTCTCGCCTGCCTATACAGCAATCGCACTGCGGTGCCGTTGTTTCCGCCGACGGGCAATGGAAACCGGCCCCGGCTCGAAGGTGTGCTCGCTGATGCCCGACCCGCGTTGAGCCTGATCTCGGCGACCGACACCACTACCAGCGAGATCTTGGGCCCGGCCCTGGGCCGAGTGCTGAAACTCGCGACCGACACCTCCCCAGCGCCCGACCCGATTGTCGACCCCACCCGAACCGCGACGGCTTATCTGCAGTACACCTCCGGATCGACCAGGAGCCCAGCGGGCGTCGAAGTAACCTACGGCAATCTCGCTGCGGCACTGGATCAATTGTGGACCGCCGTGCCCGCGGTACGCACCGACCCCATTGTCTCCTGGCTCCCGTTCTTCCACGATATGGGCCTGATCCTGACCCTTTCACTACCGCTCTACTCGGGTGTGCACGGTGTCACCATGGCACCGGCCGAATTCGTGAAACGCCCGATCCGCTGGCTGCGCGCCCTCAGTGACTTCCGTGCCGGCGCCACCGCCAGCCCCAATTTCGGCCTGACCCTGGCGGTCTCGGCAACCACACCCGAAGAACGCGCGGGCCTGGACCTATCCCGCCTCGACGCCCTGCTCAACGGCGCCGAACCGATCCGCGCCGCTGCCCTCACCGACTTCACCGAAACCTTTGCCCCCCACGGATTCCGGCATCACGCCCACACACCGGGCTACGGCCTCGCCGAGGCCACACTCTCGGTCACTGTATGCGGTCGGTCGGACGAACCCGTCGCCCATCGATTCGACCGTGCGGCCTTGGCGCAGGGCCGGGCACAGACTGCACCGGACGGTATTCCGCTCGTCGGCTGCGGTTACCCCGCAGGCCAGCGAGTTGTGGTGGTGCAGCCCAACGAACACACCGAGCTCGCGGCAGGCACCGTCGGCGAGATCTGGGTCCGCGGCCCCAATGTCTGCGCCGGTTACTGCGACAATCCGGCCGCCACTGCCGCGACTTTTCGGGCCACCCTATCCGACAGCGACGAATCCTGGCTGCGCACAGGCGATCTCGGCTTTTGGTACGAAGGTCAGCTCTATATCGCGGGCAGACTCCAGGATCTCATCATCATCGACGGCCGCAACCACTATCCGGCCGATATCGAATCCACCGTGTCGGACTGCGCGCCCGAGGTGCGCGTCGGCCACGTCGCCGCATTCGGCCACGATAACGACCACCGCGAGGATCTGGTGGTCGTGGCCGAACTCGCCGACACGGCGGCGACCGGATCAACGGAACTGGCGCACCGCATCCGCAATGCCATCGCGGCTGCGCATCAGGTGACACCGGGGGCCGTCATCCTGGTCGAGCCGGGCCGGATCCCGAAGACCTCCAGCGGCAAACTGCGCCGCGGCGAATGCCGAGCCCTCTACCGCGCGGGCCACCTGACCCAGCCGTAGCGGAAACACCAGCCGACCTCCCCCTATTGGCCCACCTCTGGCGCGATGATGTGCCAATGGCGACCGCAAACATCCCCGTGACATGGAAAGACCTGCCGGACGAACACGACTACCCGGCAGCGGCGGACTATCTGGAGCTGCTCGCCGCACCGGATGTCGTCGACGCGGTGATCGCGCACCTACGCACGGCACCTATCGTGCACAAAAAGGCCAAGGACATCCTGCGAGCAGCCGGACTAGAACTGGTGTCGGCCGACAATCAGTATGTCCGCCGCGACCTCGTCAAGATCAATGATCGCAAGTCGATCTCCCCGATCCTGCTGGTGCGCGGCGACTTCCGCACCGGCGTCCCTATGGTGATCGCCGATGGCTACCATCGCGTCTGCGCCGTCCACTGGGCCGATGAGAACATCGCCATTCCGGCGAAGATCGCCGCCATGCCGTAATGACCTTCGCGACCCTCGCCCTGGTCATCACGCTCGGACTGTGCGGACCGCTGCTCGCGCTGCGGCAGAACTGGCACCTCCCGGTGATCCTGGGTGAACTGCTCGCGGGCATCGTCTTCGGTGCCACCGGATTCGGCGTCCTGCATACCGCCGACCCGATCTTCACCTTTCTCGCCGATATGGGCTTTGCCGTGGTCATGTTCGTCGCGGGTACCCATGTCCCGGTGCGTGATCCGGCCGTGCACTCCGCACTCGGAAAGGGCGCGGTCCGGGCCGTCCTGGTCGGATTGCTCGCCGTAGCGGCCGGTTTCGGGCTGGCCCGCTGGTTCGGAACCGGACACGGTGCGGTCTACGCGGTGCTGATGGCTTCCTCATCGGCAGCACTGGTGCTGCCGATCGTCGATTCGCTCGGCCTGCAGGGCAAACCGGTACTTGCCCTCACCGCTCAGGTCGCGATAGCCGATATCGTCTGTGTGGTGGCGCTGCCGCTGGTGATCGATCCGGCGAATGCGGGTCGCGCGGCACTCGGCGCCGTCGCGGTCGCGGCGGCCGTGGCGGTGTTGTTTCTGGTGCTGCGCGAACTGGAGCTGTCGGGGCGGCACCGGCGGGTGCACCGGCTGTCGGAGAATCGCGCATTCGCCCTGGAACTGCGGATCAGTCTCGCGGTGCTGTTCGCCCTGTGCGCGTTGGCAACCCAGACTCGTGTCTCGATCATGCTCGCCGGATTCGGCGCCGGACTCGCGGTCGCGGGCATCGGGGAGCCGCGTCGCGTGGCCCGCCAGCTCTTCGCCATCAATGACGGCTTCCTCGGCCCGCTGTTCTTCGTCTGGCTGGGCGCCAGACTCAACCTGCGCGAATTCGGTGACCACCCGCGGCTGATCGGACTCGGCCTCGCACTCGGTATCGGCGCGGTGCTGGTGCACCTGACCACCCGCGTCGCAGGACAGCCGATTGCCTTCGGCACCATCGCGGCGGCACAGGTCGGCGTGCCGGTCGCCGCCGTCACCGTCGGCTCACAGCTACACGTCCTGGTGCCCGGCGAGGCATCCGCGATGATGCTCGGCGCCCTGTGCACCATCGCCGCCGCCGCACTAGCGGCCAGCCGAATCGCAACCCGCAGCACTCACATGAGCTGAGCACCAGAATCCACGAGTCCGTCAAGGCGACAACTGATTTCGCGAGTACATGGGTAACTCGCCGGGCACGCCCACAACTCAGCCGGAATCCCAACGGTCAGCCCGCGACGGCGGCTGCTCGGCACCGACATCCGGAGAGGCGGAGGAGCGCAGCCGGTCCGTCTCGCGACGTTCCCGTTTGGTGGGTCGGCCGGAACCTCGGTCCCGGCGCGGCATGGCCGCGAGAATCTCCGGGGTCGGCGGCGGGGGGCTGCGGTCGATCAGGCACTGCGCGGCAACCGGAGCACCGACGCGCTTGGCGATAATGCGCTCCACGATGACTATGCGTTCGCTGCCACTGGCTCGAATGCGAACCTCGTCACCGGGGCGCACTGGTTGAGCCGGTTTGGCCGCAACACCATTCACACGGACGTGCCCGCCGCGGCAGGCTTGCGCGGCCGCGGACCTGGTCTTGAAAAGACGTACCGCCCACGTCCAGGAGTCCACGCGGACCTGGGTTTGGGTGGTTTTGGCGGTCGGTTGGGCAGGTGCCACCCTTAGACCATACGGCGTGCCGTCACAACCATGTCGGGGCGCAGCGGGGTGTAGGACACCGGCTGACCGGACTGGACCGCATTGAGCAGCTTGCCATCACCCGCGTACAGGCCGACGTGGCCGCCGCCGTTGGTCACCACGATATCGCCGGGCCGCAGGTTCTCGAACGCGACCGGAGCACCGACGTGCGACTGCTCGAAGCTGGTGCGCGGCAGTTCGATTCCGGCCTGCTTATAGGCCCACTGGACCAGACCCGAGCAGTCGAAGCTGAACGGTCCGGAGGCACCCCAGGAGTACTGTGCGCCGATCTTGGTCTTGGCGGCGTCCAGCGCGATATCGCTCGCGGTGTTCTGCTGGAACATCTGCGGCATGACCGGGGCGAGGAGGCCGGGAAGCGATGGCGCGGCCTGCGGGGCGGCCGCCTCCGGCGCGGCGGCCATCGAGCCGAGCGCCTGGGTTAGCTGCTTACCCAGATCCTGGGCCTGCTGATCGAATTCCTGCGGAACCGGGACATCGAAATCACCGATCCCTGGAATGTTGATGGTGGCTGCCATCGCGGGGATCGCGGGCATCGCACCGGTAGATGCGGCGACTGCGCCCATGACGAGCGCACCCTTGACGGAATTCGGTAGCCGCGATTCCCGCTGCAAGCTGTGTTTACCCACCGAGCCGAGTCTCCGATCTTTCTGCTCTCCCGCCGACCGGGTCAGCTGTCGAGTTCGGACCGGCAGAACGGCCCCAACTCCCAGTTGAATCTCTGGGTCCCGGCACGGCAGCCGGAATTCGTGGCCCCGACAGCCGTTTTGGCGGTAACTCAGTGGCGCCGCTTCTCTTCCGAACCGACAGACTCCACTAAGTCACGAAGAGATTACGGCCATGACGCGATGTTGTCCAGCGCACAGACCAGCAGCTTCCCGGATCATCGAGAAATCCCAGGACGAGCGGCCACAGTTGCGACACGCCCAGATGATCACGACTCGGTATCGGCGCCGCGCCGTGTGTTATCGAACCGAGGTCCCGATCGGAAGCGACACTGGGCCTGCCCGATTCGGGATGCCACCGACGGCTATTCGTCGGATCCGGCGCCCTGTTGACCAAGCGCCCGCTCCAGCTCATCGATCCGCCGCCGCGCATCGGCCAGGCTGACCTCGAGCTGACCGAGCGCCACCACCAGCGGACCCACCGCGAGATCCGCGACGAGCTGTGGATCATCGAAGCCGCGATCGATCGCGGCCAGGATATTGGCGCGGATCCGGCCGGCCGCCGCGGCGCCGGAGGGAACCTTCCAGGACTCGACCACCTCGGCGGTGGTGGGGAGTGGTTCCTCGGACATACCCCTCCGTTCCAGTACTGGTCGGTTCATCGAACCGCCATCAGCGTAGAGACTTTCGCGGCGACAGCAATAGTGCAAGTCCCAGAATGCGATAGTTTGCTAGCGATATCTAGGACACGTCGTATATATGGCCAGATTCGGCTGGCGAGACGCGCTACGGTGTGTGGGCATGGACCCAGTGCGGAATCCGTATGCTCCCGGAGCCGGACAGCGCCCACCCGAATTGGCCGGGCGCGATAAGCAACTCGAGGCCTTCGACATTGTGCTGGAGCGGATCGCGCATGGTCGGCCGGAACGCAGCGTCATGCTCGCCGGATTGCGCGGTGTCGGAAAGACCGTGCTACTCAACCAACTTCGCTCCGCCGCGGGCACCCGCGGTTGGGGCACCGGCAAAATCGAGGCCCGCCCGGATCAGGAACTGCGCCGCCCGCTGTCGTCCGCACTGCATATGGCCGTCCGCGCCATCGCCATGGCACACCGCAACCAGGAGCGCGTCGACGACTTCCTCGGCATACTCAAGGCTTTCGCGTTGCGTTCCACCGCCGGTAAGGGCATGCGGGACCGCTGGCAGCCCGGTATCGACGTGCCCGCGGTCACCGGTCGCGCCGATTCCGGCGATATCGAGATAGATCTGATCGAACTGCTCAAGGAGGCAGCCGGACTGGCCAGCGATATCGGCGTCGGCATCGCGGTCTTCATCGACGAAATGCAGGATCTCGGTCCCGCCGATATCTCCGCGATCTGCGGCGCCTGTCACGAATTGAGCCAGGACACCGCGCCTTTGATCGTGGTCGGCGCCGGACTGCCGCACCTGCCCGCGGTGCTGTCGGCTTCGAAGAGCTACTCCGAGCGACTGTTCAGCTACCACCGTATCGACCGGCTGGACCGCGAATCGGCGGATCAAGCCCTCATCGCACCGGCCGAGCGGGAAGAGGTGAAGTTCACCGCGGAAGCGCTGGATGCGTTGTACCAGCGGGCAGAAGGCTATCCATATTTCGTACAGGCCTACGGCAAGGCCGCCTGGGATCAGGCGCCGGAGAGCCCGATTACCGCCGAGGATGTGGCGGTGGCGGCACCGAGCGCCGAAGAGGAACTGGCCGTCGGATTCTTCGGTTCCCGATACGAGCGCGCGACCCCGGCCGAACGCGAATATATGCGCGCCATGGCCGATTTGGCGGGCGACGACGGTCCGGTGCCGACCGCGGCGGTGGCCAATGAACTCGGCCGCAAACCCGCCTCGCTCTCACCGGCGCGCGACGGTTTGATCAAGAAGGGCCTGATCTATTCGGCCGAGCGCGGCACCATCGGGTTCACGGTGCCGCACTTCGGTCGCTACCTGCGCAGTGTGTAGCCGAAAGCGAGCGGCCCCGCCGCACCTGCGCGCATCCACCGCGGGCGGCGGCACGGCATCGGATGTCGTGGTGCCGGTGCGCATCGTTGCCGAAGGCCCCGTCGGCGATCCGGAATACCGGCCACTGCATGGCTTTCGCGCGCGTCTCCGGTCCGTAGATGCCGTCGTCGCGGCACCGTAGTCGAGCTGCAGATGCCGAATGGCGCGCTTCATCGAGGTGTTGCACACCCCCGTCGCGTCCAGTTCGATCTATCAAGATCATTAGAAATTGATAGATAACGCTCTACCTCGACATCTACCGGCCAGTAACAAACCCTCCTACACTCTTATGTGATCCTGATCACGTTCGAGGAGGACAGCATGGCGACTACCGCGAAAGTCGACGCCACCGAAGAACAGGCCCGCGCACTGGTCGAGGAATCCCGCGAAACCAGCTGGGCCAAACCATCGTTCGCCAAAGAGATGTTTCTCGGTCGATTCCGGCTCGATCTGATCCACCCCTATCCCCAGCCCAGCGAATCCGATGCCGCACGCACCGAGGCCTATCTGGCCCGGCTGCGGCCGTTCTGCGAATCGCTCGACGGCAGCGTTATCGAGGCGGAGTCCAAGATTCCGGACGAGTACGTCAAGGGGCTGGCCGAACTCGGCTGCTTCGGCCTCAAGATCCCGACGGAATACGGTGGTCAGGGCCTTTCCCAGGTCGGCTACAACCGAGCCCTCATGCTGGTCGGCTCCGCACACCCCAGCCTCGGGGTCCTGCTTTCGGCACATCAGTCGATCGGCGTGCCCGAACCGCTGAAACTGGCCGGCACGGATGAGCAGAAGGCCGAATTCCTGCCCCGCTGCGCGGCCGGTGCGGTCAGCGCATTCCTGCTCACCGAACCCGATGTCGGCTCCGATCCGGCCCGGATGGCCAGCACCGCGACCCCGACCGCGGACGGCGAGGCCTATGAGATCAACGGCGTGAAGCTGTGGACCACCAATGGCGTGGTCGCCGAACTGCTGGTGGTCATGGCCCGGATACCCAAGAGCGAGGGCCACCGCGGCGGCATCTCGGCCTTCATCGTCGAGGCCGATTCGCCCGGCATCACGGTGGAGCGGCGCAATTCGTTCATGGGCCTGCGCGGCATCGAGAACGGGGTGACCCGGCTGCACAACGTCCGAGTCCCCAAGCGCAATCTGGTCGGTCGCGAGGGCGACGGCCTGAAGATCGCGCTGACCACCCTGAATGCGGGCCGCCTGGCCATCCCGGCACTGTGTACGGCCGCGTCGAAGTGGTCGCTGAAGATCGCCAGGCAGTGGTGCACGCAGCGGGTGCAGTGGGGTCGGCCGGTCGGCGAGCACGCGGCGGTCGGGGAGAAGATCTCCTTCATCGCGGCCACCACCTACGCGCTCGAGGCCGCGCTCGACCTCTCGGCCACCATGTGCGACGAGGGCCGCAACGATATCCGCATCGAGGCCGCCCTGGCCAAGCTCTGGGCCAGCGAGATGAGCTGCCGAATCGCCGACGAACTGGTACAGATCCGCGGCGGGCGCGGTTACGAGACGGCGGCCTCGCTACAGGCCCGCGGTGAGCGTGCGGTCGGGGCCGAACAGCTGGTCCGCGATCTGCGGATCAACCGGATCTTCGAGGGCTCCAGCGAAATCATGCGGCTGCTCATCGCCAGGGAGATGGCCGATGCCCATATGGCCGCCGCCGGTGCGCTGGTCGATCGGAACGCGGAGTTCAAGGCCAAGGCCAAGGCCGCGGTCGGCGCGGGTGGTTTCTATGCCAAATGGTTCCCGCAGCTGGCCGTCGGCGCGGGTGCGGCGCCAACGACCTATGCCGAATTCGGGCCACTGGCGCGGCACGTGCGCTTCGTCGAGCGCAACGCCCGCAAGCAGGCCAGATCTCTGATGTACGGGATGGCGCGCTGGCAGGCGGGTCTGGAATACCGGCAGAACTTCCTCGGTCGCATCGTCGATATCGGCGCCGAGTTGTTCGCGATCTCGGCCGCCTGCGTGCGCGCGCAGGCACTGCGGAACGCGGGCGCCCCGGAGGCCAAGGCCGCCGAGGAATTGGCCGATACCTTCAGCAGGCAGGCGCGGATTCGGGTGAAGAAGTTGTTCGACGCGCTGTGGGACAACACCGACGACGACGATCGCACCCTCACCCGCAATGTCCTCGACGGCCGCTACGAGTGGCTGGAGGAGGGCATCTTCGATCCGAGTGAGGGCACCGGGCCGTGGATCGCCGAATGGCAGATGGGTCCATCGACCGAGACCAACCTGCTGCGACCGTTCCTGCCGTCGACCCGTAGCCACGCGAGCACGTAGGCGCGGAGCCACTACGAGCCGCCGCTCATTCTTGGGTGGCGGCTCGTCGCGTTGGAAATATTCACATATCTTGGAAAATTCCTAGACCACGACATGCTTTCGATACTTCCCGGCGGCGACCGTTCGATAACAATCTCTTGCGGACTCTAGAAAATTCGATCAATTACCCCATATCAGGCAACACAGCGGTCGATCATGGACGTCTACCTGAATCCAGCGTCTGATCTACTCGTTCTCGGATACACCGATCGACCAGCTCACAGGCATGAACATGTCGATCAGCGGCGTCAGTTGGACAACGCGTACATAACGGGCGGTATGGCGCGTTAACGGTGCGGGAATTCCGCGCGACAACCGGGCAAGAACGCTCCGAACAGGGTGTCCTCCCAGACACAGGAGAATCTTCATGTCAACGACGACTGCCCGCCGAGCCGCCGACTACGACGGCCACCGGATCACGGTATCGGCCGACGACGGCACCCCGATCTCGGTCCGCACCTTCGGCACCGACGACGCGCACCTGACCGTCGTCTTCGTACACGGCCACTGCCTGCGCGCCGAGTCCTGGTCATTCCTGCGCGATCAGTTGTTGCGGCACTGGGGGACGGTAGTCGGCGGAGCCGACGGGGCGGGTAAGTACAGCGGGACGGTAGTCGGCGGAGCCGACGGGGCGGGTAAGTACAGCGGGACGGTAGTCGGCGGAGCCGACGGGGTGGGTAAGTACAGCGGGACGGTAGTCGGCGGAGCCGACGGGGCGGGTA
Organism: Nocardia sp. NPDC049707; assembly: GCF_040674855.1. Classification (NCBI taxonomy): domain Bacteria; kingdom Bacillati; phylum Actinomycetota; class Actinomycetes; order Mycobacteriales; family Nocardiaceae; genus Nocardia; species Nocardia sp. NPDC049707. Next base: position 78,980 of record NZ_JBFANN010000016.1, read on the forward strand.
AGTACAGCGGGACGGTAGTCGGCGGAACCGACCAGGCGGGTAACCACAGTGGGTCGGCGGATGTACGCATGGTGTTCTACGACCACCGTGGACATGGCGAATCCGGCATCGCCCATCCATCGACCTACACCATCGATCAACTCGGCCACGACCTCGACGCCGTACTGCGGTCGGTCGTGCCGACCGGCCCGATCATCCTCATCGGACATTCGATGGGTGCGATGGTCACCATCGCCTACTCCCGGCTGTTCCCGGCGACCATCGGCACCCGGGTGGTCGGTGTCGGCCTGATCGCCGGTGCGGCCAACGGCATCACCGAGGTTGGACTCGGTCGTTTCCTGAATCGGCGCGCGGTGAACTCGCTGCAGGTCGCGGTGCTGCGGGCGCCCCGGTTCATGCAGGCCTCCAAGCGGCTTTCCCGCCGGATCTTCGAGCCGATCGCCCGCGAGGCGAATATGGGCACCAAGCGGACGAATCCGCGCATGGTCGCGGTGGCCGCAGCGATGATGAACGACACGCCGCTGCTCACCATGTCGAGCTTCCTGGCCTCGCTGATGTCCTTCGACGAGAGCGCGTCGCTGTGCCGGCTCGGCAGCATTCCGGCGCTGGTGCTGGCTGGTTCGGCCGACATCGTGGTGCCGTTCGCACATTCGGTGGTACTCGCCTCGCAACTGGCGGGCTCCGAGCTGGTCCGGCTCGAGGGTGCGGGACACAGCGTGCATCTGGAGCGGGCCGAGGAGGTCGCGCTGTCCATCGTCGCCCTGGTCGACCGGGTCATCGCCGCCATGCACGGTCATGACCCCGGATACGCCACCGCCAGCTGACCGGACGACCCATCGGGGCTCACCACGGTCCGATAGCCAACAGCAGGCAACGTTCGGTGGACTTCCCGGATTGTGGGCCCCATGAGCCAAAACCCAATTTCTCACGTACTGTGTTGTAGATCACGTTGTGTGGTGAGTCACACGACTCGGTAAGGCGTGGTCCAAACCATGGAACCAACCGCCACCCACCGAGTTCGTCTGTCCACCAAGTAACACAGGAGGTATCGATGACACGCAGCGAAATAGCCGAACTCCACTACGCGGTCGGCCAGCTCCGGCAATCCATCGGCGCACTGCGCTCCCACTACGGCGACGCCAAATCGGTGCGACGATTGGAAAACGATCTCGAGCGCCTCGTCATCGACACCGACGAATTCGACCAGTCACCGCCGCAGGAGATCGTCAGCCGCCGCAAGGACGAGACGATCTACGTCCCCGACAGCAAGTCCGATGAGGCGGCATGGATGGGCGCACAGGACGAGGGCCTCGGCTTCCACTCCCGCCCACGCACGAAGTAACCCGGTTCGCGGACCTGACTCGGCGCTGAGCGGGCCCGCGATCCGCTCGCTGTGCCACGCCGATCCGCGCGGCGGCGAGACACCATGGGTCGAGATCCCATTCCCACACCAACGCAAGCACTTACACCATCACGGCCGCGGCAAACACCGCCCGCGGTCCACTGCCGAGGCGGCGGGTCGTTCCGGAATCCGGCGACCGCGAACGGCAATCGATAGAGCTTCGTAGCTGGTTCGCCACCCCGCGTGCTGACCAAACCTGGATCGAATGTGGCAGAAATCACGCCACTCGAGCCGGGGTGGCTTTGCCGGGACCACGCTCGAGCGATAGCTGACGTGTCGTATGGTGCTCAGCATCACATTCGATTGCGGGGGTCGCGGAGACCATCCGCACAGCAGATCAGCGAGGCATCCACCTGTGAGTGCCGCACCGACCGCCGCCCCGGAAACGGGCACCGGCGTCTTCAGCAAGACCAGGGCCGCCATCTCCACGCGCACACTGCGCACCGACCGGTGGTGGATCCCACCGCTAGCGACGGCCGTCGGACTAGCCGCGTTCGTCATCTACGCGACCATCAGATCGTATGTGCGAACGGCATATTGGGTTCCCGACTACCACTACCTGACGCCGTTCTACTCGCCGTGTGTGAGCAGCGACTGTGTCGAGGGCTCCAGCCATTTCGGCGCATGGTTCGGCCACATCCCGGCGATCCTGCCACTGGGCTTCCTGGTGCTGCCGTTCCTGCTCGGGTTCCGGCTGACCTGCTACTACTACCGGAAGGCCTACTACCGCGCGGTGTGGTTCTCCCCGCCCGCGTGCGCGGTCGCCGAACCGCACGCCAAGTACACCGGCGAAACCAAACTGCCGCTGATCATCCAGAACGCGCACCGCTACTTCTTCTATGTGGCCGTACTCGTTTCGCTGATCAACACCTATGACGCGATCACCGCGTTCCACGGCAAGACCGGCGGCTTCGGCTTCGGTCTCGGCAATATCGTGCTGACCGGCAATGTGGTGCTGCTGTGGGCCTACACGCTGTCGTGCCATTCCTGCCGGCACGTCATGGGCGGCAAGCTCAAGCACTTCTCCGCCCACCCGGTGCGGTACTGGTTCTGGACCCAGGTCTCCAAGCTCAATACCCGGCATATGGCGCTGGCCTGGACCACCCTCGGCACGCTCGTGCTGACCGACTTCTACGTGATGTTGGTTGCCAGCGACACGATTTCGGATCTGCGGTTCATCAACTAACCGCCCTCACAAACCAGGAGTTTCGCGGCCATGCCAGAAGTGGAACGGCACAAGTACGACGTCGTCGTCATCGGTGCCGGTGGCGCCGGACTGCGCGCGGTGATCGAAGCCCGCGAACACGGTCTCTCCGTCGCGGTGGTGTGCAAGTCGTTGTTCGGCAAGGCGCACACCGTGATGGCCGAGGGCGGATGCGCCGCCTCGATGGGTAACGCCAACGAAAAGGACAGTTGGCAAACGCATTTCAAAGACACCATGCGCGGTGGCAAGTTCCTCAACAACTGGCGCATGGCCGAATTGCATGCCCAGGAGGCACCCGACCGGGTGTGGGAACTGGAAACCTATGGCGCGCTGTTCGATCGGACCGCCGACGGCCGGATCAGCCAACGCAACTTCGGTGGCCACACCTACCCGCGGCTCGCGCACGTCGGTGACCGCACCGGACTCGAGATCATCCGGACCATGCAGCAGAAGATCGTTTCGCTGCAGCAAGAGGATTTCGCGCAGACCGGCGACTACGAGTCGCGCATCAAGGTTTTCGCCGAATGCACCATCACCGAATTGCTCAAGGATGGCGACCGGATCGCCGGTGCGTTCGGGTACTGGCGCGAGTCCGGACGGTTCGTGCTGTTCGAGTCGCCCGCCGTGGTGCTCGCGACCGGCGGTATCGGCAAGTCCTACAAGGTGACCTCGAATTCGTGGGAGTACACCGGTGACGGCCACGCGCTGGCACTGCGGGCCGGCGCGACGCTGATCAATATGGAATTCCTGCAATTCCATCCGACCGGCATGGTCTGGCCGCCCAGCGTGAAGGGCATTCTGGTCACCGAGGGTGTGCGCGGTGACGGCGGGGTGCTCCAGAACACCGAGGGCAAGCGGTTCATGTTCGACTACATTCCGCCGGTCTTCAAGGGGCAGTATGCCGAGACCGAGGAAGAGGCCGATCAGTGGTTGCGCGATAACGACTCCGCCCGCCGCACACCGGATCTACTGCCGCGCGACGAGGTGGCCCGTGCCATCAACTCGGAGGTGAAGGCGGGACGCGGCACCGAACACGGTGGCGTGTACCTGGATATCGCCTCGCGACTGCCCGCCGAGGAGATCCGGCGGCGGCTGCCCTCGATGCACCATCAGTTCAAAGAGCTCGCGGATGTGGACATTACGAAGGAGCCGATGGAGGTCGGCCCGACGTGCCACTACGTGATGGGCGGAATCGAGGTCGATCCGGATACCGGCGCGGCGACCGTGCCCGGATTGTTCGCCGCGGGTGAGTGTTCCGGCGGTATGCACGGCTCGAACCGGCTCGGCGGCAATTCGCTGTCCGATCTGCTGGTATTCGGTCGGCGGGCCGGACTCGGCGCCGCGACCTACGTCGAAGAACTGTCCGAGCGCCCCGCGGTCGCCGGTGCCGATATCGATGCGGCCGCGAAAGCCGCGGTGGCGCCGTTCGATCCGCCCGCCGAAGGGACGGGGGAGAACCCCTACACCGTGCACACCGATCTGCAGCAGGCCATGAACGATCTGGTCGGCATCATCCGCAAGGAACACGAATTGCGGCAAGCCATCGATCGCCTCGCCGAACTGCGGACCCGCTTCAACAGTGTGACGGTAGAGGGGCATCGGCAGTTCAACCCGGGCTGGCATCTCGCCCTCGACCTGCGCAATATGCTGCTGATCAGCGAATGTGTTTCGCAGGCTGCACTTTTGCGCACCGAGAGTCGCGGCGGACATACGCGCGACGACTTCCCCGCCATGGATCCGCAGTGGCGCAACAAGTTGCTGGTATGCGCGATTGATCCCGCAGATGCGGACGGACAGGTGCCCGGTGTGCGGGTCACCCCGCAGGACCAGATCCCGATGCGCGACGAACTGCTCGCGCTCTTCGATCTGAGTGAGCTCGAAAAGTATTACAACCCAGCCGAACTCGCCTCCCATCCGGAGGGTTCGGTTTCGGCCACGGAAGGCGAGGCGTAGGAATGGGTTACGACGCCAAATTCCGCGTGTGGCGCGGTGATATCGACGGCGGGGAACTGCGCGACTTCACCGTCCAGGTGAACGAGGGCGAGGTGGTGCTCGACATCATCCACCGGCTGCAGGCCACCCAGGCACCGGATCTCGCGGTGCGGTGGAATTGTAAAGCGGGTAAGTGCGGTTCGTGTTCGGCCGAGGTGAACGGTCGGCCGCGGCTGCTGTGCATGACCCGGATGTCGACCTTCCAGCCGGACGAGTTGATCACGGTCACGCCGATGCGCACCTTCCCGGTGATCCGCGACCTGGTGACCGATGTGTCGTTCAACTACCAGAAGGCGAGGGAGATACCGTCTTTCACGCCGCCCGACGATCTGAAGCCGGGCGACTACCGGATGCAGCAGGTCGATGTGGAGCGCTCCCAGGAGTTCCGCAAGTGCATCGAATGCTTCTTGTGCCAGAACACCTGTCACGTGGTCCGCGACCACGAGGAGAACAAGGCGGCGTTCGCCGGTCCGCGCTTCCTGATGCGGATCGCCGAGTTGGAGATGCATCCACTCGATGTGGCCGACCGTCGCGATCTGGCTCAGGAAGACCAGGGGCTCGGGCTCTGCAATATCACCAAATGCTGTACCGAGGTCTGCCCGGAGCACATCAAGATCACCGACAATGCCCTGATTCCGATGAAGGAGCGGGTGGCGGACAAGAAGTACGATCCGCTGGTCTGGTTGGGCAACAAGCTCTTCCGGCGCTGATCAACCGCTGACAGGCCACCGGCCGGGTAGGAAGCCCGGCCGGTCGGCGCACCCTTACAATAACGCGACAACACCGACGGCGACGCCCCACACGAGCACCCCGACGAAAAGTGCCGAGAGGAACGAGCCGGTCAGGACGAATACGCCGACGGCGGACACTGCGAAAAGCAGTGCCACGATCAGCCATTCCACCCAATCATCCGGCCGCAGCTTCTTGTACCGGGGATGGGAACTCTTGAGCCCACGGTCCACAAGATATTGGTTACCCGTAATACCCCTCGGCAAACGCGATTTCGTTGTCGAATCTGCGCTATTTCGTGATCCAGCCGAGCACATCCGATCACTGACGGCTCGGCAAAGCGCCTCTGCCGTCACGTGACTCGACCCGGTGGGCAGACCACGCCGGGTCGATCACACTAGGACTCTGGCCGGTCGAACTCACCATCGTGCACACCCGCTGTGAAGGCGGCCCACTCACCGGGCGTGAAGACCAAGACAGGCCCGTCGGGGTCCTTACCGTCGCGCAGCGCGACGTGCCCGGCATCCAATAGCGCCACCTCCACACTGTCCTTTCCCGTGCCCGCACCGGCCGTACGCCAGACCGCGCCGGTCAGGTCCACTTGCGCACCCTCATTGATGCTCACGCCCGCAACTCCTCAGAACTCGCCGCCAGTAACACCTGTGGTAAAAGCCTTCCATGCACTCGTGCTGAAGACGAGGGCAGGTCCTCCGGGATTTTTGCTGTCGCGCACGCCGACCCGGCCGCCCGTGAGGTAGGCGACCTCCACGCAGTCCTTGCCCGCACCGCTGTGGGTGCTCTTGAACCATTGCGCGCCAACCAAATCCATACTCATGCCATATACTCCTTCGCTATCTGCCGGAGCAGATGTCTACTGGGTTGAATATCCAGCGCGCAGCGCTGGAGGCACTCGTGCGCACGATCGTACCGCCGTACATCAGCATGTCTTTCGAGGTAGAGATCCCCCGTGAAGCCCTCTGCGTACACCACCGGCGGCTCGACCGGCTGGCCCTTGCTATCGATTCCGAATTCGAGAACTGTGAACGGCCCGGTGGATACTCCGAGCGGAACACCGGCCGCGAACGGCAGAATACGCAGGGAGATATTGGGTTGGGTACTGATATCGGCAAGATGACGTAGCTGCGCCGCCATCACTTTGGCGCCACCGACCACCCGGCGCAGAACCGACTCGTGCAAGATCACGTTCACCGTCGCCGGTGCGACCTTGCGCGTGATCAAAGCCTGGCGCTGCATACGCAGTTGGACCCGGCGCTCGATCTCGGCATCCGAATCGTCCGGATAGCCAAGACGATTGAGGGCTCTGGCGTAGTCGGCGGTCTGGAGTAGGCCGAGGACGAGTTCGGACTGGTACGAGGTGAGTTGCTGGGCAGATGCCTCCAACCCGACATAGACGTCGAAGTTTTCGGGGATGAGATCGCCGTAGGCATGCCACCAGCTCTTGACGGCGGCTTGCTGGGCCAGGCCCTTCAGCCCGTCGGACAATTCGCCCGGCATGCCATAGATGCGACACAGCTCTTGGATATCGATGGTTCGAATGCGGTCGGCCTGGCCTTTCTCCAAGCGCTGCAACGTACTTGCGCCCCACTCCATCAGCCTGGATGCCTCGGCGATGGTCAGGCCCGCCTGAGTGCGCCAGTCCCGGAGATATCTGCCCAGCTGGCGTCTGGGTAGAGTAGAGGCGCCGTTCTCGGGCGACAGTCGGTCCGAGGTCTCCGAGGCTTTTGCCGAATTCGCTGACACAGCACGCTCCGTTCTGTATTCAACTGCGACGATCCCGGGCCCTACGCGGTCACGCAGGCTTGCGCCTCCGGGCCCGTCGCACACGGCGCGAGCTCGGATGCTCACCCAAGGGTTTGCTCCGGGGCTACCCCACAAGCTCGGTTCCCCGTCACTTCGCTTGGGCCGAGGGCTGTTTCGTCCACTATGGAGAATCCTCCCTTCCCGGTTGGGTTTTGTGCTGGGAATTCGCCTCAAATCTTTGGATATCCAAGAAGGACGTTGTTCGGAACCCACCGCGGATGGTGTGCTGGAAGTGTGCCCGGAGCGGATCAGGTGCCTCTTCCCTCCTCCTGTGAAACCTCCGGGCGCGCACGGTATCCAATTGCGACACTCGCGGCGCCCTCCGTGGCCACGCAAGCTACCGCCTCCGGGCGCGTCGCGAGAGTCGCAGTATCCGATTGCGACACTCGCGGCGCCCTCCGCGGTCACGCAAGCTACCGCCTCCGGGCGCGTCGCGAGAGTCGCAGGAATCGCATGTAGGAACGAGGAGTCATGGCTGTAAGTGTCATAGCGTCGTCGTTGATGACCAGCGATTTGACCCCGCATCGCGCCCGTAGTGTCGGCCAGGAGAACTGGGTGGTTTCGTATTTGCCCGGACGCACGCTGACCTGCGACCAGGCGGTTGCCGCACTGAAGGTTGCCGAAGTGGTGCCGTCACTGTTCGCCGCGGTCGGCGATCTCGCGGACGAGGTCGGCCTGACCGTACTCGAGGCGGTAGGTATGGCGGTTCGACAGGCCCCGTGGGATCAGGGACCGATCTCCCGGTACACCCGACACGTTCGCGCGGTGCGACGCCGAGCGGAGGTGGCCTGATGCAAGTCACCAACCTACACATGCCGGTCGCATCGCTATTGGCCTGCGGAAACGATCCTGGCGTGCTGACAATCGAACAAGCCCACGCCGCAATGCAACTGCATATCGACTGCACGGTCGACCGGTGCCGGGTCCGCCGTGCGGCGCGGACCACGCTGGTCGAGGCGGGCAAATGTGTGCTGGACGAGCGCGCGCTGCAGTTATGAGGCCCGCTGCCGAGCCGCCGGGTGTACCGGAGGTGCTTGCCGACTGCATTCGGGTGCTGCGCTGGGTGATCGCCGAATCCCTTGCGCATCGACGACACAGCACGGCCGAGACGACATACGGCCTGCCGAAACGAGTTGTCCGGCGGATCCACTCAATGCCAGGTGTGATCGGTGAGCGGGGTGCGCGGACCGAACTTCGGCTGGTGCGCGTAACCGCTGATCTCCAGCAGGCGGACGGCCCGATAGCGATGTGGCCGTAGCGGTTCCAGATATTCGACCATCGCGTCATCGTCGATGGGTTCGCCGAGCAGTGTCCAGCCGACGATGGCGGCCAGATGGTAGTCACCGACCGAGAGGGCATCCGCGTCACCGAAGGCGCGCTGCCCGATCTCGGCGGCGGTCCACACTCCGATACCGGGCACGGTACGCAGGCGACGGGCGGCGTCCGCCGGATTTTCGGCCGCCGCCCGCTCCAGCGCGTCCGCTACCCGGGCCGCGCGCACGATCGTCTGCGCGCGCTGCGGCCCGACATTGGCGCGGTGCCAGGTCCACGACGGGACCCGGCGCCAGGTATCGGCGTCGGGCGGCAGCAGCAGTCCGACCGGCGCTGGACCGGGAGCCGGAGATCCGAACTGTCGCACCAGCTTTCGCCAGGACGCACGGGCCGAGACGGTGTGCACCTTCTGTTCGAGTACCGCGGGTACCAAGGCCTCGAAGACCAGGCCCGTGCGCAACATGCGCAGTCCGGGAAAACGGCGGTGCGCGTCGAGGATCTTCGGATGTGCAGGGTCGAAGTCGGAGACGTCCTCGTCCAGGCACAGCATGCGGTCGAGGCCGTCGAGGAATTCGGCCGCGCCCGGACCCCAGGCGCGGGCGTCGACCGTGTGCCGATCGGCTTGGGTCAGGCGGTAGGTGACCGGGCCGGTCGGCATCCGAGAGGCGTGCCAGTGCGCGCTGTCCTGGGTGATCTGATGGCACGGGTCGCCGCGGCCGCGGGACAGGGGTGCGAGGGTGGGCGCGAGATCGATCGGCCGCTCGGCCCTGACCGTTCTGGTCAGGCCGGCTCGGCTCAGGTCCGGCGCGGCCGTCTGATTGCGCACCGACCTATTGTGCCCGGTGGGCGGGCGGCGCGAGCGCGGACCTCCCGCACCATGTCGAATGTTGTCCGGCTCACAATTGTTTCCGGTTCGAATGTACGGGTTGCGATACAGATTCGGCATAATCGCAGATCGCCGTTACTTTGTAACGCAATGAATGAATAGAGCGATATTGATGCGTTCAGCAAACAGCCGGCAGTCACCATAGTGGAGGTAGATAAATGATCACCAGCGCGCTCAACTGGTTGCTCAATGCCTGGGGTGCGGTTTCCGCGGGCAGCTCGGGCTACCAGATTCCGCCCGGCACGTTGCCGTTCGGCAGCTGATTCTCATTCGCCGAGCAGAAATTGCGCCAGGTGCAGCCCTCGGTGGCCGCTCAGCTGCATGGCCTGGGTTCGACACGAGAACCCATCGGCTATCAAGGTCGAATCGCCGTCCGCATTCCGCAGCGCCGGGAGCAAGCCATTCTCGGCTACGGCAACCGAAATGTCGTAATGGTTGGATTGCATTCCGAAGTTTCCGGCCAGACCACAGCAGCCGGTAACCTCCGTCACATTAACCTGCATGCTGGCTAATAGTTGGCGATCTTTATCGAAGCCGAGTACGGCATGGTGATGGCAATGCGGTTGGACGACCACCGACTGTCCGGGCCGAGCCGGCGGACGCCAGTTCGGCTGTTCGGCAAGGAATTCGGCGAGTGTGCGCACGGCGGCCGCGGTCGCGGCGGCGCGTGGGTCGTCCGGTAACAGTTCCGGTAGGTCCGAGCGCAGGACCGCCGTGCAGGACGGCTCGAGGCCGACGACGAGGCCGCCGCCGCGCACATGCTCATCCAGTTCGGTCAGTGTGGCGCGCAGCCGGGCCCGAGCGCCGTCGAGTTGGCCGGTGCTGATCCAGGTGAGCCCGCAGCACACCCGCCGTCGCGGTATGCGGACTCGGTAGCCGAGGGATTCCATCAGTCGCACCGCCGCCTGGGCTATTTCGGGGTCGAAGGCATCGGTGAAGGTGTCGATCCACAGCAGCACTTCGGGTGCCGAATCTCCCGACCTTCGATCGTGCCAGCCCCTGCGGAAGCTGCGGTCCGCGAGTCGCGGTATCCCACGGCGCGGATCAATTCCGCCCGCGCGCAAGGTGATGCGGCGCAACCACCCGATTTCGGACAGCGCGTTCACCACTCGCGGCATCCGGCCCGCGGCGCCGAGCCAGCGCGGCAGCCAGCCCAGCGCGTAGTGATCGATGGGACGCGGGCGGCGCCGGTAGCGGCGGTAGAGCGCCTCGGACTTATAGGTCGCCATATCGACGCCCGCCGGGCAGTCGGAGCGACATGCCTTGCAGGACAGGCACAGATCGAGCGATTCGGCGACCGCCTCGGATGACCAGGGGAGTGCGCCGCGCACCACCTCCTGTAGCACCCGCGCCCGGCCGCGGGTGCTGTCCTTTTCGTCGGCGGTGGCCAGATATGACGGGCACATGAAACCACCGGTCGCACGGGTGTCGGCCCGGCATTTACCGACCCCGACGCAGCGATGGACGGCCGCGGCGATATCGCCGTTGTCGTGCGGAAACGCGAAACCCCCCGCACCGTCGACCGGTCGCACTCCGACCAGCCGCAGATCGGCATCGATGGGGCGCGGAGCGACCAAGACGCCCGGATTCAACACATCGTCCGGATCGAAAAGCGCCTTGTATCCGGCGAATACGTCGAGTGCGTCCGAGGAGTACATGATCGAGAGCAATTCCGAGCGGGCCCGGCCATCGCCGTGTTCACCGGAGAGCGAGCCACCGTAGCGGACCACCAGCTCGGTCGCGTCCTGGATGAATTTCCGAAAGCGTTGCGGCGCATCGGCAATCGGCAAATCGAGACGGACGTGGATACAGCCGTCGCCGACGTGACCGTAGAGGAGTCCGTCCACGCCGTGGTCGCTTGTCAGCGTGGCGAAATCGCGCAGATAGGCACCGAGATGCTCCGGCGGTACGGCCGCATCCTCCCAGCCCGGCCAGGCCGGATGGCCCGCCGGCGTGCGACCGGCGAGTCCGGCACCCTCGGCTCGAATGCGCCAAAGTGCCGCGGCGACACCGGAATCGGTGACAATCCGGGAGTCCAGCGCGTCGACGGTTCGACAGAGCCGCGCGGCCGCGGCATACGCCTCCGCGGGAGTATCGCCAGCGGACTCGACGAACAGCCAGCCACTACCGCGTGGCAGTTCCGGCACACCGCTGGTGGCGCCGCGGTGTACGCGCACGATATCGACCAGTCGCGCATCGATGCCCTCGACCGCGATCGGCTTGCATGCCATGACCGCCGCGACATCGTCCGCGGCCGTCGCGATATCGGGATAGCCGAGCACGGTGAGCACGGTGGCCCGCGGCAACGGCACCAGCTCTACCGCGGCCTCGAGCAGCAGCCCGCAGGTCCCCTCGGTACCGACGAACGATTTCGCGACCGCCGAACCACGTTCCGGCAGTAGATGTTCCAGTCCATAGCCGGACGCCTGCCGATCGAATCGGCCGAGTTCGGTGCGGATCACCGCGAGACTCGCTCTGGTGAATTCGGGCAGTCCGGGAATTGCCGACGGGTCGGCCGCCAACATTCGCTCAGCGCAGGTCCCATCGAGAATGCGCAGCTCACGCACATTATCCGAGGTGCGCCCCCAGGCCACGGCATGCGGTCCGCACGCATTGTTGCCGATCATCCCGCCCAGCGTGCACCGATTCTGAGTCGACGGATCGGGCCCGAATCGCAGCCCGTGCACACCGGCCTTTCGCTGCAATTCGGCGAGGACGACACCCGGCTGAACGCGTGCGATGCGCTGCTCGGGGTCCAGCTCGCGGATGCCATTCATATATCGGCTGAAGTCCAGCACGATCCCCGGACCGATGGCATTGCCCGCCACCGATGTCCCCGCGCCCCGGGCGGTGACCGACAGACCGTTACCCCTGGCGAATTCGAGCGTGCGCGCCACATCCTCGGCCCCGCGCGGAAAAACGACCGCGGCCGGGAGCACCCGATAGTTCGACGCATCGGCGGAGTATTCGGCACGCCTGCGTGCGGACGTGTCGACCTCACCCGCAATCCCACGCCCCAGCGCCACCGCCAATCGCTGCATATCCACCCTGCCAGCCTAGGCACGCGTCCCGTCCCCACAGCCGCGGCCACCTCGGCGAACTGCGGAGTTGGGCGGGTTCAGACGGTCGGACGAGGACGGCGCAGCAGCCAGGCCAGGAACGATCGCCGCGGCGGGCGCGGATACTTCGCCACCACGGTCCCGGAATCGACCTCCCCGTCGACGCGGAGCAGCGGCGACCCGGGCAGACTGCCCTCGGTGACCTTGTTCTTGACGGCACCGCTCCAGGCCTGCACCCGATCGAGGTCGACTCGCCAGCCGCGCGGCACGATCAACTGGACCGTGCCGGAACCCGCCGCGACATGCACCGTGACCTCACGATGCGGACACAGAGCCCGGGTGAAGTCGATGGTGATACCACCGGAGTCGCATTCGGCCGTGATCTCGGCCGGGACGATCCACTCCCCATCCTTCACCCGCGCCCCGCTGCTGGTGCGCAGTTCGATGGGTTCGCGCGCCGCGGCGAGCACCGGCAGATCGGAGGTGATGGCGACGAGTTCCTGCGTCGTCTGCGCCGAATAGACCTCCAGCAGTCGTTTATCCAGTTCGAGCAGATCGAGTTGCCCCGCGTCGAGGGCGAGCTGCAGCTGCTTGGCCGCGACCTCGCGATCGGTATCGCCGACCCGGACCGCGGGCAGGTTGTCCTGTGCATCGGTCATCGAATACATCCCCTGGTTCGTCTGCTGCGATCGTACGATGTCGGCTGCGCCCATGGCATGAGCAACCGACCCGGGGGCGCATTTGCGCTGCTTGTCACTGTCATGCGGTAAGACATAGCTATGCCGAGGTGGCTGCTGCACGTCGATCTCGACCAGTTCCAGGCGGCGGTGGAGTTCCGTCGCCATCCGGAGCTGCGCGGCCTGCCGGTCATCGTCGGCGGCCATGGCGACCCCGACGAACCGCGCAAGGTAGTGACCTGCGCGTCGTATCCGGCCAGGGCATTCGGGGTCCGCGCCGGGATGGCCTTGCGCTCGGCCAAGCGCAAATGTCCCGACGGGATCTTCCTGCCGCTGGATATGGCCACCTACGAGGAGGCGTCCGACGAAGTCATGGCGCTGCTGCGGACCTTTCCCGGCCGCGTGGAGGTGTGGGGCTGGGACGAGGCGTTCCTGGCCGCCGATACCGACGATCCGGAACGGCTCGCACGCGAAATCCGTAGTGCCATCGCCGAATTGGAGTTGACCTGCGCCATCGGCATCGGCGACAACAAGCTCACCGCCAAACTGGCGACCGGCTTCGCCAAATCCGCCGGTAAGTCCTCGGCCGCGCCCGCCGATACCGATGGCGCGGCGGCGGGCATCTTCCGCCTCACCGCGGCGAACTGGGTCGAGGTGATGGCGCACCGTCCGACAAATGCGCTGTGGGGCATCGGAAATCGGATCGCCGCGCGGATGGCCGACCTCGGCATCGAAACGGTCGCCGACCTGATGTCCGCCGATCGGCAGCGCCTGGCCGCCGAATTCGGTCCGAATACCGGCCCGTATCTCTGGGTGCTCGGTCACGGTAAGGGCGATACCGATGTCACCACGGAACCTCGAATTCCGGTGGGCCGCAGTAAATCCGAGACCTTCCCGCACGACCTGACCGAAACCGAGGAGATCCGCGCCCAGGTGGCGCGACTGGCCACCGAGGTGGGCGAGGAGATGGCCGCCGCGGGCCGCATCCCCGTGCGCGTCTCGGTGACCGTCCGCAGCAATACCTTCTTCACCCGCAGCAAACAGGAGAAACTCCCCGAGCCGACCACCGATATCGCGACCATTGTGGAAACGGCCCTGCGCATCATCGACCGATTCGAACTCGATCGCCCGGTTCGGCTGCTCGGCGTCCGCCTCGAGCTCGTACCGCAATAGCGGGGGCCGACGTGAAGATCCACCCCGGCGCAGGCCGGCGCTCGTATGCTCGTCGACATGGAGTTCTGGGCGATGGTGGCACACGAATCGGACAGTGGGATCGTGCTCACCCGGCAGCAGGTCGACGAGGACTTCCTCGGGCCGGGTGAGGTCACGATCAAGGTGCACTACTCGAGTGCGAACTACAAGGACGGGCTGGCGATCACCGCGGGCGGTGGCGTGGTCCGGAATTATCCGATCATCCCTGGCATCGATATCACCGGCGAGGTCGTCAGCTCCGAGGTCGACGATTTCGCGCCCGGTGACCAAGTGGTGGCGCACGGCTACGATCTCGGCGTTTCACATCACGGCGGCTTCGCCGAATACGCCAGGGTGCCCGCCGACTGGGTGGTCCGGCTCGACGGTCTCAGCACCCGGGATGCGGCCGCGCTCGGCACCGCCGGTTTCACCGCCGCACTCAGTGTGCAGAGCCTGCTCGATCACGAACTCACCCCGGAGAGCGGCGCGGTGCTCGTCACCGGAGCGACGGGCGGTGTCGGCAGCGTGGCCATCGATATCCTGTCGGGCCTCGGTTTCGAGGTGATCGCGTCCACCGGTAAGACCGATGCGGGCAATCGGCTCGCCGAACTCGGCGCGAACGAGGTGATCGGCCGACTGCCGGAGGATCCGGATGCGAAACTGCGTCCACTGTCGAAGGCCACCTGGGCCGGTGCGGTGGACAGTGTCGGTGGCAAATCGCTCGCCTACATCCTCAGCGCGATCGGCTATGGCGGTGCGGTCGCGGTCAGCGGCCTCACCGGCGGCTCGGATCTGCCGACCACCGTCATGCCCTTCATCCTGCGCGGCGTATCGCTGCTCGGCATCGACTCCGCGTATCTTCCGATCGACAAGCGCCGCGCGCTGTGGGCTCGACTCGCCAATGAGCTACGGCCCCAGCACCTTTCGACCATCGAGAACTTCGCTCCCATCACCGACGCCGAGCAGATCCTGCACGCCATGCATCACGGCAGCCACTCCGGCCGCACCGTATTCGGCGTCGCGGGCGAATTCTGACGCCTAACCCACCGAAGCCCGGCCTGATCCGATCGCGCCGGGCTTCGGTGCGTACGGGTCTCATACCGCGACTTCGACCGGCCGGCCCTGGCTCGGCGGCAACAGGTCTAGGGTACTCGGCGGCATAGGCGCGGTGAGTGGTCACGAAACCGCCTCAGCGCAAAGTGCTTTCAAGTGATCATCGAGGTGACCGAGCCAAGTTGTCAGCGCAGCAGGATAGCGAGCACATCAGGTGCGGTAAAGCGCCGACCGTAGGAGCTGTCTCCGTGTTGGCGAAGTATGCCGGCCTCGACGAGTTGCCCGACGAGTGCATTGGCCCGGGTGTAGGTCGGGTGTGGGCCAGGTCCCGTGCGGTGGAATGGTTGGTGGCTGGCGAATCATGAAGAAATCGACGACGACGTGACAGACCTAAGGGTTATAGATCTCCACGTAGGCGTTGGTGGCGAGGGCGAAGACGCCGGGACCCATCCCGGTGCAACCCACCGTCGTACGCTCACCCGACGGCGTGAAGGGGTAACTGAGCACCTTGTAAGGCCCGACTGCATACAGCGGGAACGGCCCGCTGGCGTAGAGGCCGACGCAGTCGAGGTGGAGCACGTAGTTGGATCCGCCATCGCGCTGGCAGAACGCCGACGCATCGAACAGTCCCTTCTCCACGGTGCAATCCTGCGGCGCGGCCTGCGCGGTACCCGACCCGACAACAGCGGTGAAGGCCAGCCCTGAAATACCCGCGGCCGCGACTCGTGCGGCGACAGCAAACGACCTGCTCATGAAACCCTCCTGGTTTGTGTTGCGGTGTTCGTCGGAGTGAAGCGCTGAAATGTTACGTCCACCACGGGCTGCTGTATGGATAGATGACAACTGGCGCTGACCGATTCGGAGCTGGTGCGCTTGGTTGTGACGTAGGCACCTCCGGCCGCACCGTATTCGGTGTCACGGGCGAATTCTGACGGTATCCCATCGAAGCGGCTCAGGCCGCGACTTCGACCGGTTCCTCCGCGAACTGCGTGCGGTACAGCTCCGCGTAGCGGCCTTCGGCGGCCAGCAATTGAGTGTGCGTGCCGCGCTCCACGATTCGGCCGTCCTCGAGCACCAGGATCTGGTCGGCGGCGCGAATGGTGGAGAGCCGATGCGCGATGACCAGTGCGGTCCGACCGTCCAGCGCCTCGGAAAGTGCCTCCTGGACAGCGGCTTCCGAGGTCGAGTCCAGCGAGGCGGTCGCCTCGTCCAGGATCACCACCCGTGGCTGCTTGAGCAGCAGTCGGGCAATGGTCAACCGCTGACGTTCACCGCCGGAGAGGCGGTAGCCGCGCTCACCGACGACCGTATCCAGGCCGTCCTGCAGCGATGTCACCAGCTCACGTAACCGCGCCCGCTGCAATGCATCCCACAGCTCGGCCTCGGTCGCCCCGGGCCGGGCCAGCAGCAGGTTGGCGCGGATGGTGTCGTGGAACAGGTGGCCGTCCTGAGTGACCAGGCCGACGGTGTCCCGGATGGAGGTCGTGGTCAGGTCGCGCACATCGGTACCGTTCAGCCGCACCGCACCGCCATCCACGTCGTAGAGCCGGGAAACGAGTTGAGCCACCGTGGATTTTCCGGCACCCGAGGAACCGACCAATGCGACGAGCTGACCGGGCTCGGCCCGCAGCGACACATTGTGCAGCACCTCCACCCCACCGCGGGTATCCAGCGTCGCGACATCCTCGAGCGAGGCGAGCGACACTTTATCGGCCGACGGGTAGCCGAAGGTGACGTTGTCCAGTTCCACGGCGACCGGACCCGCGGGCACCGCGACGGCATCCGGCGCGTCCTCGATCAGCGGTTTCAGATCCAGCACCTCGAAGACTCGCTCGAAGCTCACGGTCGCGGACATGATCTCCATCCGCGCGCTGGCCAGTGCGGTGAGCGGTGTGTAGAGGCGGGTCAGCAGCAGCGAAAGCGATACCACCGCACCGGCATCCAGCTGGCCGCGCAGCGCGTACCACCCGCCGAGTCCGTAGACCAGGGCCAGTGCCAGCGCCGAGACCAGGGTCAGCGAGGTGACGAATACGGTCTGCAGCATCGCCGTGCGCACCCCGATATCGCGCACTCGACGCGCGCGCAGCGCGAATTCTTCCGACTCCTGCTGCGGCCGTCCGAACAGTTTCACCAGCGTTGCGCCCGGTGCCGAGAACCGTTCGGTCATCTGAGTGCTCATCGCGGCATTGAGGCTCGCGGCTTCCCGTTGCAATCCGGCCAGCCGATTTCCCATCCGCCGCGCCGGAACCACGAATACCGGCAGCAGCACCAGCGCGAGCAGCGTGATCTGCCACGAGATGTGGACCATGACGGCAAGTGTGAGCGCGAGGGTCACCAGATTCGTGACGACACCGGAGAGCGTATCGCTGAATGCGCGCTGCGCCCCGATCACATCGCTGTTCAAGCGGCTGACCAGGGCGCCGGTGCGTGTCCGCGTGAAGAACGCGACCGGCATCTTCTGCACATGATCGAAAACCGCCGTGCGCAGATCCAGGATCAGTCCCTCACCGATGCGCGAGGACAACCAGCGAATGATCACGCCGAGCGCGGCATCGATCACCGCCAGCCCCGCGATCAGGATCGCGAGAGTCACCACGACACGCGGCGCCGCACCACCGACGATGTCGTTGACCACCCGACCCGCCAACACCGGCGTCGCCACCGCGAGTAGTGCGGACACGACGCTGAACAGCAAAAACGCACCGATCCGACGACGATGTGGCCGCGCGAACCGCGAAATGCGCCGCGCCGTGGCGAGCCGGAACGGCCGCTGCTCCTGCGGTGCGTTCGCACGCCGATACATCTGGCTCCAGGCCACCGATTCGATACTCACCGTGCTGCTCCCTCTCGCTCCCCACCCATCGAACACCTGGCCACCGACACTAAGACCTCAACAAAGGTTGAGCACAAGCCGACTCGCACGTATTCCGCACACAGCGAAACCCGGGTGTTGCCCCGGCCACAGAACAGAACTAAATTCTGGTCATGAAGATTCGAGATCGGTTGCTGCTGGCGGCCGAGCGGCAGTTCGCGGAACGGGGGGCACTGGAGACCACGCTGACCCAGATCCGCGATGCGGCGGGCGCCAGCGTCGGCGCGCTCTACCACCACTTTCCGGATAAGGCGGAGCTGTACCGCGAGGTGTGGACACATGCGCTCGCCGACTATCAGGAGCACTTCTGGGTGGTCGTCGGCGAGAGCACCGATGCGCGCGCAGGCGTTACCGCGGGTGTCGTCGAACATCTGCGGTGGATTACCGAAAATCAGTACCGCGCAAAGGTTCTCACCTCGGCCCGGCCGCCCGGTGTCCGCGACAGCGACAGCAACCGCGAATTCCTGCGCAATGTCTTGCGCTGGTGGCGCACCCACGCCCGCTACGGCGCGGTGCGCGATCTCGATTTCGACCTCGTCTACGCACTGTGGCTCGGCCCGGCGCAGGAGTACTCCCGGCACTGGCTCGGCGGCGAAATCCGTACCGCCCCCATCGATGTTGCGCGTGAACTCGCCGATGCCGCCTGGCAGGCGCTGGGCACAACCGACCACTGACCTAACGGAGCCATCCATGCCAACGATCACCCTCGACCTGGATCACGCGAAGCAGGTGCTGGCCGCGCAGCCATTCGCGCAGCTGATCGGTACCGAGATCACCGCATTCGGTGACGGCGCAGCGACACTCGTCGTTCCCATCCGTCCCGAACTGGGCCAGCAATTCGGCTTCGTGCACGGCGGTGTGGTGTCCTACGCGGCCGATAACGCACTCACCTTCGCCGCGGGAACGGTGCTCGGCGCCAATGTGCTTACCGGCGGCTTCACCATCACCTATCTGCGCCCTGCCGCCGGTACCCGGTTGCGCGCGGCGGCCACCGTCACCGGGGCAACGCGCCGCCAAGCCGTCGTCGCCTGCGAAATCTATGCCGAACGTCCCGACGCCGAACCGGTGCTGTGCGCGGTGGCTCAAGGCACTGCGCGCTCGGTCGAGCGCAAACTCGGCGGCGACTGAGCATCCGCCGACCACTGGGTAGTAAGCAGTGCCACGATTGTGTGCGCACGGGCTTGCCGCCTTGCGTCGCGGTCACGGTGACCATGCACGCGAAACGGGCCGTACCCGCAGGCACGGCCCGTTTCCGGCGAATATCAGGCGCTCGCCGCGAAAGCGGGCGCGTCCAGGGCCGGTTCGGCGACCGGCTCGATGGCGTAGGCCAGGATGTCGGCGACGTCGGCGACCGGACGCACATCCAGGGCGGCCAACACGTCGGCTGGCACGTCATCCAGATCCGGCTCGTTGCGGGCCGGGATGAATACCGTCTTCAGTCCCGCGCGCTGCGCGGCCATCAGCTTCTGCTTCACCCCGCCGATCGGCAGCACCCGTCCGTTCAGAGTCACCTCACCGGTCATGCCGACATCCGCGCGCACCTGCCGGCCCAGTGCCAGCGACACCAGGGCGGTGACCATGGTGACACCCGCCGACGGCCCGTCCTTCGGCACCGCACCCGCCGGGAAGTGGATGTGGATATTGCGATCGAGCACCGACGGTTCGATGCCGATCTCGGCCAGGTGCGAGCGCACGTAGGTGAGGGCGATCTGCGCCGACTCCTTCATGACATCGCCGAGCTGACCGGTCAGGGTGAGCGCACGCTCGCCCTCGGCGCCATTGGCCTCGATGTAGAGGACATCACCGCCTAGACCGGTGACCGCCAAACCTGTTGCCACACCGGGGACCGCGGTGCGTTCCACCGAATCCGGGGTGAACCGCGGGCGACCCAGGTAGTCCTTCAGGTTGTCCAGATCGATGGTCAGCGATCCGGATTGCACCAGCGCGTCGTAGTCCAGCTCGGCGTCGTGGCCCAACGGCACCACGGTTTCGTCGGTGGCGGAGTCGGTTCCGTCCTCGGAGAGCCGAGTCGCGGCCTTGCGCAATGCCTTCGCGATCAAGCGCTCCATCTGCCGCACCCCCGCTTCCCGGGTGTAGTTGGCCGCGACCTCGCGCAGCGCCTCATCGGTGATCGAAACCTCCGCCGCGGTAAGCGCATTGCGCTCCAGCTGCCGTGGCACCAGGAAGTCGCGAGCGATGGCCACCTTGTCGTCCTCGGTGTAACCGTCGACGGTGATCAGCTCCATCCGGTCCAGCAGCGGGCCCGGAATGGTTTCCATGACATTCGCGGTCGCGATGAACAGCACATCGGACAGGTCGAGATCCAGATCCAGGTAGTGGTCGCGGAAGGTGTGGTTCTGCGCCGGATCGAGCACCTCGAGCAATGCCGCGGCCGGATCGCCGCGGAAGTCCGAGCCGACCTTATCGATCTCGTCGAGCAGGACAACGGGATTCATCGATCCCGCCTCCTTGATGGCACGCACGATCCGACCCGGCAGCGCACCGACGTAGGTGCGCCGGTGACCGCGGATCTCCGCCTCGTCGCGCACACCGCCGAGCGCGACGCGAACGAACTTGCGACCCATGGCTCGTGCCACCGACTCACCGAGCGAGGTTTTGCCGACACCGGGCGGCCCGACCAGCGCGAGCACGGCGCCGGAACCACGTCCACCGACGACCTCGAGTCCACGCGCGGCGCGGCGGGAGCGCACAGCCAGGTACTCGACCATGCGGTCCTTGACCTCGTCCAAGCCGTGGTGATCGGCGTCGAGCACCCCGCGGGCGGCCGAAACATCGGTGCTGTCGGTGGTTTTCACGGTCCACGGCAGCTCGAGGACGGTATCCAGCCAGGTCCGGATCCAGCCGGACTCCGGGCTCTGATCGCTGGCCCGCTCCAGTCGACCGACCTCGCGCAACGCCTCGGCGCGCACGTCATCGGGCAGATCGGCCTGCTCGACCCGGGTGCGGTAGTCGTCGGCGCCGTCGGGCTCGTCCTCGCCGAGTTCCTTGCGAATGGCATTGAGCTGCTGGCGCAGCAGGAATTCGCGCTGGCTCTTCTCCATGCCGGCGCGGACATCCTCGCTGATCTTCTCGGTAACCTCGGCCTCGGCGATATGCGCCTTGGTCCACTCGATCAGCTTGGTCAAACGCTGTGCGGTATCCGGAGTTTCGAGCAGCTCACGCTTCTCGTCGGCGGTCAGGTACGGCGCGTAGCCCGCGGTATCGGCAATCGCGGACGGATCGGTCAGCTGATTGACCGCGTCGATGATCTGCCAGGCCTCGCGGCGCTGCAGCACCGAAACGACCAGCTTCTTGTATTCGGCGGCAAGCTCTTTGGTGCGACCGTCGACGGCGGGCGTCTGCACCGGTTCGGCCTCGACCCACAGCGCGGCGCCCGGCCCGGTGACCCCGTGGCCGATCTTGGCGCGCCGTTCGGCCTTCAGCACCGCGGCGGGCGCGCCACCGCGCATCCGGCCGACCTGTTCGATGGTGGCGACGACGCCGTAGGAGGCGTAGCCCTCGGTCAATCGGGGCGCGAGCAGCACCGCGTCGGTATTCGCGGCACGTGCGGCGTCGATAGCGGCCTGCGCCGATTCGTCCAGTTCGATGGGCACGACCATGCCCGGCAGCACGATCGGATCGGTCAGGAACAGCACCGGCAGGTTCTGTGGTGTAGTCACGTGTTCGACCCTTCCAAAAGTTGAGCGATGTCCAGTCAACCTCGGGCCATCTACGTTTGTTCCGCCCCGCCGCCCACGTTCGCTCACAGCGATCGGCGTTCGATGCGGCACTACAATTTCGAGCGTGTTCGCGGCCGGTGTCCGGACCTGTTCGCTGCGACACCATCGCGATCGTGCGCGCCGCCTTCGGCCGCCGCCAATTCGACAATCTCGAGAGACCGACTGCCGCACCCGCGGCACCGACTGGTCGAGGACGAGGAGTTCACCCTCGAACAGGCCGAGAAGATCGACGAGTTCGCCGCACGCAAGCTCCAGGACCTCACTCCAGGGGAGTTCATGGAGATGTTCCACGCCTCGGTCGAACAGGATGCCTGGCTGCTGTATCTGCGCGGCTTGCGGTCGGCGCCGCCCACCTGACGATTTTCGGCTGGTAACCGGCCCCAATCGGATGGGCGGCGCGCCGGGCAAAATACAAGCACGCATGCTTGCATTTTTTTGAGCCCGCTGGGATGCTGAACCACGACGGTGTACGCAGCAGTGCGCCTGGACGGGACAGGGATCCGATGGCCGACCTAGACGCGCTCCTGCGCGATTTCGCCGACGACTGCGCGGAACTGGAACGAATCGTCGCGCCGCTGACTCCGGCGGACTGGTCCGCACCGACACCGGCCCCCGGCTGGAGTATCGCCCATCAGATCGGCCATCTGACCTGGACCGACGAGGTCGCCACGCTGGCCGCCACCGATCCGGACGGTTTCGCGAAACTGGTCGAGGAGGCCGGTCCGCGGGCATTCACCTTCGTCGACGAGGCCGCCGAGGCCGCGGCCACCGCACCGGCCGCCGAACTGCTCGACCGATGGCGCCGCGGGCGCGCCGAGCTGATCAAGGCCCTGCACGCGGTGCCGTCCGGCGCCAAATTGCCGTGGTTCGGACCGCCCATGAGCCCGGCATCCATGGTCAGCGCGCGCATGATGGAAACCTTCGCCCACGGCCAGGACATCGCGGACGCGCTCGGGCTGACCAGGACACCGACCGCCCGGCTGCGCACGGTCGCCCATATCGGCGTACGGACCAGGAACTTCGCCTACACCGTGCGCGGCAAGACCGTACCGACCGAGGAATTCCGGGTCGAACTCACCGCACCGGACGACAGCGTGTGGTCATGGGGTCCCGAGGACGCCGCGCAGCAGGTGACCGGTCCGGCACTCGACTTCTGCCTGCTGGTGACGCAGCGCCGGCACCATGCCGATCTCGCGCTGGAAACAGTGGGTGCCGACGCCGCCGAATGGCTCACCATCGCACAGGCTTTCGCGGGACCGACGGGGGCTGGGCGGTCGGCGGGCCAGTTCACCTGACTCGCCGCACCGAACCTGACAGGTGCGGGCGAGCGTCACACTTGGGTGCGCCGTTCGTGTCGGCCGGACGCCGTTGGCCGGATGTCTCGATGTGGCAATCGAGAATGACGCTCGCCAGCCAAGGATATTTACCCGCCTGTCAGCTCGCGGAAACATGAACGACGCCATCCGGCACGAATGCCGTATCGCGCGCGTTCACCGGCTTTTGTGATGCTGCTCTCCCCCACGAGGCGCCACCTGCGGCCGCACCTGTAACCTGGACGAGCGCGCGGCTTTCAACGATGCGGGCCGCGGTGAGGGGATCAGGGGAGGACGGAAGGAACGCATCGTGCCAGTACATAAGCCTGCCCAAATCGCTCGGCATACCGCCATCGTGCTCGCCGGCGCCGCCAGCCTCGGTCTGACCGTCGCCGCGGGAGCCTACATCGCCCATCAGATGGCCGATACCCAGCACGCCGCCGATAACGTCGCCGCACCACCATCGGTTCGGATTCCGGATATCGGTCCCTACTACGGACCCGCGCTCTCCGATGCCGCGCTGACCGGCGGAAGTCACGACCTGCCCGCACTATTCGGCCGCTTCCCCGCGGAGCCGGGCGACGGCGCGGTGAAAATCCCTCAGGCCCATACCGATTCATCCGCCACCGCCGGAATCGGCGGCAAACTGAGCCTCGGCACCGCATATGTCGGCGCACAGGTGACACCTGGGCTCGCGAATTCGGTCGCCTTCACCGTGGATACCAATGCGCTGACGGTACTGACGGATTTCCTGCTCACCGAACCGGATCGGGAGCGACTCGGCATCCACACAGATCCGGGCGCCGTCACCGAGTTGCGTACCGAGGTCGATACGCACAACGGTGAAGTGACATTCGCCTTCTCGGATCCGAACCTCGGTGCGCACGACCTCAGACTGGACCGCGATCCGTCGCCCCGCACCGAAAGCACGCCCGACGTAGCGAAATCGACGGCTCCGGAGACGAACAGCGCCATCACCGTGTGACAGATTGCCCACCCGAGGCGACAACTGATTTCGTATATCCATGGGTAACTCACCGGGAACGCCCAAAACCCAACCCCACACCGAACGGTCGACCCGCAGCGGAACCTACGAGGCTCCCAACGGCCGGCAAAAGGCTCGGGGAGGCCGATATACCTTCTGTGTCATCGGGGGCGGGATCGTCGGAGTCGCCACGGCGCATCGGATTCTGCGACGTCATCCGGGCGCGAGCCTGGTGCTCATCGACAAGGCCGGTGCCCTCGCGACCCATCAGACCGGGCACAACAGCGGCGTCATCCATTCCGGCATCTACTATCCGCCGGACAGCCTGAAGGCCCGCCTGTGCCGAAATGGCGCCGCTTGGACGAAGGAATTCGCCGCGGCGCACGGCATTCCGTTCGAGGTCTGCGGAAAACTGCTGGTGGCAACCGATGCCGGCGAGTACCAGCGGATGCTCGCGCTCCATGAACGCTCGGTCACCAACGGTGTCGATGTCGAGCTGATCGATACCGCCGAATTGATCCGCCGCGAACCGCATGTGACCGGTGTCGGCGCACTGTTCGTGCCCGCCACCGGCATCATCGACTTCACCCGCGTCACCACCGCGCTCGCCGAGGAGGTCCGGGCCGCGGGCGGCGAGATCGTGCTGAACGCCGAGATCACCGCGCTCACCGAAACCGCGGACGCGGTCACCGTGGCCGGTCCCGCGGGCTCCTGGACCGCGCGCACGCTGGTGGTCTGTGCGGGTCTGCAGGCCGATCGCATGGCCGCACTCGCGGGTCTGCGCACCGATTTCCGGATCGTGCCGTTCCGGGGCGAGTACTACCAGCTACCGCCCAGCCGTTCCGGACTGGTGCGCACGCTGATCTATCCGATTCCCGATCCGAAGCTGCCCTTCCTCGGGGTGCATCTGAGCCCGATGATCGACGGCACCCTGACTGTCGGCCCCAATGCGGTGCTCGGCCTGGCCAGGGAGGGCTACCGCAAGGGCAGCTTCGACGCCCGTGACGCCCGCGCGGTGCTCGGGTTTCCGGGCTTCCATCGGGTGGTTCGCACCCATGTGCGCACCGGACTGCGCGAATTGCGCAACTCCCTGTTCAAACGCGGCTACCTGGCCGAATGCCGAAGGTACTGTCCGGATCTCACGGTCGCTGACCTGCGGCCGCGGGAGGCTGGCATCCGCGCGCAAGCGGTACTGCGCGACGGCACTCTGGTGCACGACTTCCTGATCGAACGCACACCGCGCTCGATTCATGTACTCAACGCACCATCACCGGCGGCGACTTCCGCTATGCCGATCGCCGAGTACATCGTCGACCAGCTGTGACTCCGCCGCGTCAGGTGGGTCGCGCGTGCTGGACGGCTTCGCCAGCGGCCATCCCCCATGTGGAAAGCCCGCCAACCAAATTCCGGGCAATCTCTCGAATAAAGAGGAGAGCTGTAGTACTTTTAGCGGCAGCCAACAGGGAGGGGCCCTATGGGCCACATCAAGTACGCGAGCGACGTCGGAGCCCCGGTCGAGGTGGCCTTCACTTATACGGACAACCATCGGTTCGTACCGGATTGGATGTTCGCCGTCGCCGCGTTCGAGCCGAAAGACGAGCTCGACCAAGGCATCGGTGCGGTCTTCACGACACGGATCCAGCTGGGGCTATGGCGGCCGACCGTTGACTGCGAGATCACCGAATACCGGCGCAATGTGGTGATCGGCTACACATTGCGCGGGCGATTGTCGGGAACATTGACGCTGCACTTCGACCCGCTGGGCTATGGACGCTCGGTGCTGACCTCGGAGGCGGAGTACGCTCCACCGGGTGGGCTGTTCGGTCGGTTGTGCCTGCGCTTGGTGGATTCTGCCGTGCGGTCGGCGCTGCGCCGCACCGAATCCCAGTTGCGAAGGGAGATAGAGGAATTCCACGGTACCGATCTTGTCGGTCGGATTGCGTAGGGTGCCATCCATGATCATCGTGAGCACCGACGGATCCTGCCTCCGCAATCCCGGCGGCGCCATCGGCTGGGCTTGGGTCAATCATCAGGGTGGTTCACGCAGCGGGGGAGCCGCCACCGGAACCAATCAGGTCGCGGAGTTGCGCGCGCTCCTGGAGGCGGTACTCGCCCACCCCGGCGAGGAACCGCTGTTCATCGAGAGCGATTCGCTATACGCGATCAAATGCGCCTCGGAGTGGATCGTCGGCTGGCGGACCAATGGCTGGCGCACCGCCAGCGGCGGCGCGGTGAAGAACATCGAACTCATCAAACAGATCGACCGGGCCATCGCCTCCCGGCCGGGACCGGTCCGGTTCCGTTGGGTGCGCGGACATGTCGGCAATTACTTCAACGAAATGGCCGATACCCTCGCGGGCGAGGCGGCCAGAAAGGCCGCGGCCTCCGCGGCCGCCGGTGAGATCCCGACCGCGGAACTCCCCGAGCTGCAACCGGTGCTCGAGGACTCCTCCGACAAGACCACAAAATCCGCCCGACCGCGGTCCGCGGGGAAGCCGGTTGCGCCAGCACCTCAGGCATTGACGTTGTTCTGAGTCCGCCGGGCGCGACCGGGCGCAAGACCGCCGGAAAGACCTCCGGGCGGGTGGTGCCATTCCCACCCACCCGGAGGCGCTCTTCGCGGTTGTTCGGATAGTCGATCAGTTGCCCATCTGCTTCAGGATGGGCAGGTCGAACTTGTCGACCAGCCACTTGTCACCGACCTTCTGCAGACCGGCCACAACCACCAGCTCCACCTTGCTCGGTGGCTTGTTCGCGGCGGCGATATTCACATTGGTGGTGGTCTGACCGATCACCACCAGCACATTCGCGCTCTCGGTATCGCCGGACTGGAAGCCACACTGCATGTCGTAGGTGGACGAGGTGGCCTTGGCATCGATGACGACACCCTTGAGGTCCTGGCCGAGCTTGGCGAACTGATCCTTCCAGTCACCGGTCGACGCGGCATCCACCCGCTCGAGGTAATCGTCGATGGTCTGTGGATCGTAGGTGGAGATCAGCTTGCCGTAGTCGCACGCGGCCGAGGTGGCGGCGGCGCGCGCGTCCAGCTCCGCGCCGCGATTGCTCGCCTGCCGGTAGAACACCACGATGGCGGTGACCGCCGCGACGAGCAGCACACCGGCGACGAACGCCGCGATGATCGGGACCAGCGCGCCGCCTTTGGCGCCAGTCTGGGCCACCGGTTGCGCGGCACCCTTCGCCAGATTGTCCGTGGCCTGCTTCGGCTCAGCGGGCTTCGGGGCCGCGGCGGCTACCGCATCGGACGACTTCCCGATCTCGACCGTCTTGTCCTGCGCTGCCGCGTCGACGGTGGCGTCAGCTTTCTTGGCGTCGGCTTCCTCGGCATCCGCGTTCAGCTTTCCGGCGCCGACATCATCAGTGGACATCGATACAATCCTGCACTTTCCCGGCGCACCCGAGCGCACCGATATGGCCTGGTCGGTCCGCATCGGACGAACCGTTCGCAGTCTGGGCGAGTATCGCTGTGGCTACTCACCGCAGCGGCGGCGGGGTCATTTCATTCGGATCCACTCCCGGCGGCATCTGCGCGCCGTTGTCCGGCACATTCGGCCGCGGCGCATTCGCCGAACCGCGAATCTGCAGTCCGGGCGGTGGATTTTCGCAGTAGTTCCACTTGGGCAGCGAACCGTCCTGGATGACCTCAGTGCGGATCGGCACATGCCGGTACTGGCAGATCGGCCGAATCCAGACGTCGATAACCGTGTGGAACTCGTTGTCGTGGGCGGGCACACCCGCGGCGGAAAACCCGAGGTTCAGTGCCGGGAACAGCGCCTGCAGCGCCGGAATCCGCAGCTGCGCGGCCTTGGTCATCGCCGCGAAATTGGCCGCCAGACTGGTGATCGGATCGGCCGTCTTGTCCAGGACCGCGCCGAGGCTGGTCAGCTGTCCCGGCGCCCTCTCCAGGACCGCCAGCAATTCGGTGTTGGCATTGTTGAACTGATCGAACAACTGACCCGAATTGCGGGTCAGCGTCTCCAGATCGGGCTGCGCATGCGAGGTGGTGCTCGCGATGGTGCGCAGGTTGGTGATCAGGTTCTGGGTCTGCGGGAGCAGATTGTCGAATCCGGCCATGGCCAGGCTGATGCCATTGACCAAGCCGCGCAACTGATCCGGACCACCGCTCAGCGCGGTGTCCAGATTGGCCAGGATCACGCTGAACTTATCCGGATCGATCTGGGAGATCAGCGCGCTGGAGTTGTCGAGCACCGACCAGATCGGGGTCGGCGTCTTGATCTTCTCCGCAGTGAACTGGATGACCGAACCGTCCTTCAAGAACGGTGCCTGCTCGGTATTCGGCCGGAAGTCGATGTACTGCTCACCGGCGCCGGAGAGCGCACCCACCGAAATATCGGTGTCGACCGGAATCGTGAACTTCGAGTCGATATCGGCCTTCGCGGCGATGGACTGCCCGCGGTCGACCAATTCGATCGAGGTCACCTTGCCGATACGGAAGCCGCGCAGTGTCACATCGTTGCCGGGTTGCAGACCGCCGGACCGATCAAGATGCACCGTGACGGCATAGGTCGATTTCAGCGGGTTTACCCGCATGACGCTCACCAGCAGATAGGTAGCGCCCACGAGGAACACCAGTATCAGGCCGATGGTGGACAGCAGCAGCTTGCGCTGCAGCAGCTTGCCGAGCCAGCTCACCGGTGTCCCCCTTGCAGTCGTCCCTGAATTGCCTGCAAGACGGTGATCAGGCTGCCCGCGAAGTCCGCGAGATCGCGACCGTCGAAGAACTTGCCCTGCGCCGGATCCGACAACACGCTGAAGTTGTGGATATTGGTCAGCGTGGCGTAGACCGCGAGGCTATTGCCACGGAACGACGCGTCGACCGGACCGCGCATCTCGTGCAGCGCGTCCAGCGCGGGACCTAAGGTCTGCTCGGTCTGCGACAGCGCGTCCATCAACTTCTTCACATTGTCGAGGAGATCGGCCAGCTGATCGCTCGAGCTGTTCGCGTAGTCGCCGAGCGCCGCGCTGGTCACCGAAATCTTTTGCAGCAGATCGCCGATGGCCTGGTTGTTCTCCGCCACCGCGCCGATCATCTGCGGCAAGGTGTCGGCCACCTGGCCCAATTCCGAATGCCGCGCCTCGATGGTGCTGGCCAGCGAACCGAACTGGGCGAGCACACTGTCGACTCGAGCGCTGTTCTCGTTCAAACTGCCGACCACGCCGGTCATTTCAGTGATCAGATGAGCGATCTGATCACCGCGACCGCCGACGATCGAATCCATTTCCGAGGTCAGTTTGGCCAATGCGGCGACACCACCGCCATTGAACAACAGGGAGACCGAGATCAACAGCTCCTCGACGGTGGCACCCGCCGAGGTCTTGTCCCGGCCCAGTGTGTCGCCGTCGTGCAGCACCGGCGCACCCGGATCCGCCTTGGCCTTGGATACCGCGACGAACACATCGCCGAGCGGGGTGGCCTGGCGCAGTTCCGCCGTGCTGCCGACCGGAAGTTCGATGTCCTTGCTGATCTTCAGATCGACAATGGCCTCGAAGTTCTTGGTCTGGATATTGGCGACGACACCGATATCCGAGCCACCGATCTTCACCTTCGCCTGATCGGGCAGATTCAGCGCATTCTCGAACTTCGCGTGCACGGTATAGGTTTCACCGACCGTACCCGGTTTGGGCAGCGGCAGTTTCTCCACCGTGAGACCACAGCCGGAGGTGATGGCCACCCCGGATGCCGCCGCCAACGCGATGAGCGTTCGGCGGGCCCTCATCGTGAACCGGTCGCTCATTTGGTCATCCCCAGCAGTGCCGCCGTAATACCGAGGTCCGGACCGAGATCCTCCAGCTTGCCGGTGCGGCAGCCATCCGAACGCATCTGAATCCGTTCACAGAACACGCTCAGCAGTTCACCGTTGAGGAAGGTCGGCAGGTTGCCGTGCAGCCGGATATAGCCCAACTGCCGGTTCATCGAGCGGTCCAGGTTCTGCATGAGCAGTGGCGCGAGGTCGACGATCTCGGTGACGCCGCGGGCGTTGGCGCGCAGCTGATCGGTCACCTTGGTCAGCCCCTCGAGCGAACTACCCAGCTGATCCTGATACTGCACGAAGACCGAACTGGTATTGGCCAGAAAGTCGTTGAACTGTTGCAGCGTCGCCGCCAAGCCGGGGGCCTGATCGCTGAGCAGTCCGGACAGCTGCGTCATCCGATTGCTGAAATCGCGGACGGACTGGTCGTTTTCGGCCAGCATGGTGGTCAGTTCGTTCAATTTGATGATGATGCTGGATACCGCGTCCTTATTGTCGACGCCGATCTTCAACGCACTGGAGAGCGCGTTGAGGGTGTCCCGCATCTTCTCGCCATTGCCGTTCAAGATCGGATAGAGCACCCGCCCCGACAGCGGACCGATGCCCTCGGTGCCCGGTTTCGGCTCGAGCGCGGCGGCGAACTGATCGATGGTCTTCAGCATCATGTCCAGCTCGACCGGTGTCTTGGTCTTCGCCTTCGGCAGATGCGCACCGTCGGACATGGTCTCGCCCTGGGTGTAGGCCGGGGTCAGTTCGACGTGGCGGTCGGTCACGATGGACGGCGAAATGATGGCGGCCATCGCATCTTTCGGGATCTTGACGTCCTTGTCGATCACCATGTGCACCTCGACCATGGTGCCCTTGGGAATGATCTTGTCGATCTTGCCGACCGGTAGCCCGAGCACCGTGACCGGATTGCCCTCGAAGACGCCCGCGATGTTCTCGAAGTCCGCCGTGATCGTCATGGTGTTGCCGAGTGCACTGTTCACCGAACTCGGCACCAGCGAGCAGCTGCCGATGGCCAGGGCCGCCGCGCTGATCATCAGAGGTCTGGCGATGCGCCCGATGTTCGGGCGCCGCAGGTTGATTCGCATCGGTTTCATCCCCGGCACCCCTCGATCAGCTGGGCGAAGCACAACCAGTTGTCCGGGAAGACCCACGGCAGGCCGACCTCACCGTAGGGACCATTGCCGAACGCATTATTGAAGGTGCGCACCGACACCGGCATGATCTGCAGCAGCCGATCGAGGTTGTCCTTATTCTTCTGCAGGCCTTCGGCTATGGTGTTCAACTGCTCGATGGTCGGGCCGAACTGGTTGTTGTTGGCCGCGCCGATCTGCCGCAGCTGGCGGCTCAGCGTCGACACATTGTCGAGCAGCTGCCGCAGCAGACCCTGGCGCTCCATCACCCGGTTGGCGATGGCCTCGCCCTGGGTGATCACCAAGAGCACGCTATTGCGATTGTCGCCGAGGATTCTGGTGACCCGGTCGAGATCCTTCAGCAGGCTGTCGACCTCTTCCTTGCGCGAATCGATGACCTTCGCCAGCGCGCCGACGCTGTCGAGCGCCTGCACCGTCAGCGCGGGCGAATCGCCCATCTGCTTGTTGATCAGATCGAGCGAGGTCGCCAACTGCTTGGTGTCGAGTGCCTCGAACTTCGGGGTGCCGTACTCGACCACATCGGCCAGGTTGTACGGAACCGAGGTGTGCGACAACGGGATTCGGCCGCCCTGTAACCCGGATCCGTCACCCGGATCGAGATCGACGTAGCGCGCACCGAGCAGCGTCGCCATCTTGATCGATGCCCGGGCATCGGGTCCGAGCTGCACATCGTTGTTCACGCTGAGGGTGAGCAGGATGTGCCCGTTCTCCAGCGTCGCACCGGCCACATGGCCACTCGGAATACCGGCGACATTGACCTTGTCCCCGACCTTGACCCCGGCGGTCTGCGCGAATTCGGCCTTGACTGTCTGCGCACCGACGCCGATCAGCTTGTAGGCACTGGACCCGACGAGCAGCGCGATGACGAGGACACCGCCGATGACACCCAGCCAGAAGTAGCGATTGCTGTCGAACCTGTCCTTGATCTTGGTCATCATGGGCGGCACACCGCCGACTGTCCGTTACCGCCGACCATGGGGAGCAGGCCGCGGGGGAGCAGGATGCCGTACAACGAGACATCCAACTTGCAGACGTAAGCGTTGACGTAGGCGCCGTCCTGGGTGGACTTGCCGAGGTCGGCCATCACCGCTGGCAGGTCGATCGCGGCCTGGTCCAGCTTGGCGCCGTTGGCGATCAGCAGTGTCAGCGCGGCGCTGGTCGAATCCTGTGCGCCGGCCAGTTTCGGCTGGATCTTGGCCAGCATGTCCACCAGCCCGCTGGTCGCATCCGCGATCTGCACCGTGGACGCTTGCAGCGACTGCCCCTGGTCGTACAGGCCGCCGATCAATGCCCGGGTCTGGGTAACCAGGGTCTCCAATTCATCACCTCGCTTGGCCAACCCGGACATGACGCCGCTGAGGTTGGTGATCACATCGCTGAGAATCGCGTCTCGGCGCTGGAAATCCGTGGCCAGGGTCGCGGCCTGGGTGATGAACGAGCTCAACGAAACACCGTCACCCTGCAATGCCAGGATGAAGGTCTCCGAGAGCCGGTTCACCTGTTCGGGCTGCAACACCTGGAACAGCGGCTGGAATCCGTTGAGCAGTGCGGACACGTCGAAGGACGGTTCGGTGCGCTCCAGCGGAATGGTGGCCTTGTTCTTCAGCGCCGCCGGGCTCGCCGCCTTGCCCGGGGCCAGCGCGATATAGCGCTGACCGATCAGATTCTGGTAGCGCACCAGCGCCTTGCTGTCGTCGTACACCGTCTGGTTGCGCTGCACAACGAACGTCACATTGGCGACGGACTTCTTGGTCTTGGAATCGCGGGTGAGTTCGATCTTTTCCACCTTGCCGACCCGCACACCCGCCATCCGGACGTCATCGCCCTCGCGCAGGCCGAGCACATCGCTGAAGGTCGCGGTGTAGGTGTTGGTATCACCCGCCACGATCCGTGCCAGCGTATTCCAGACGACGACGGTGACCAGGATCGAGACGATCGCGAAGAGGCCGAAGCCGATCAGTGGCTTACGAATGCTCATTCGGCGGCACCCCGGACCTGCAGGGTGCCCCCGCGCATTGCCGAACCGAGCAGCAGATATTCGGCCGCCGTTGGCCGACGTCCGAGCAGCGCCACGATCGCGGCATCTCCTTCGTACGAAATCGGACCGGCGGTAACGGGCGCACTCGCCGGTTGGGCGGGCACGGCCGGGTCCGCGGGCTGGTCGGCGGTGGGCGGCGCATTCGGCGCCGGCGGCGCCGGATTCGGGAACAACCCCTCCAGCGGCGTACCCGCGAACGGGCCGGCCGGCTTCGGCTCGGCGGGGGGCGGCGTGAGCAGATCACCCGGCGAGATCAGACCCGGAATCTCCGGGAAGCCCGCGGGCAGCGGCAGTTTCGCCAGACCCCGCGCCGTTTCCAGCGAACGCGGCTTCATCGAGTCCGGCAGATAACCGGGATCGGAGACCACCGGTGCGGTGGCGCAGCTCGGGCCGGCCAGATCGCCGTAGCGCGGGCAGTCCGCCTGTTCGTAGGGCCGGTATGGAGTGAGCGTGATACCCGCGTTCCAGACCATCTGCCGCTGCGGACCCCAGTGAAAGGTCTGACTGAGTTTGCGCAGCGAATTGTTCAGTGTGGCAATGGTGTCCGGGATCGAATTCGCATCTGCGGCGATCGCGCCGAACATATCGCTGGTGCCCGCGGTCACCTGTTTGCCGATATCGCCGTTGCGAGCGAACAGCGCGTTGACCGTATCCACCGTGCCCGCCGTACCGCTGATCAGGGCGACCAGTGCGGACCGGTGATCGGCGATGGTCTGCGCGGTCTTCACCGAAGTGCCGAGCACATCGAGCAATTCGGGCGCGGACTCGTTGAGCGCGCGCGCCGAGGCCGCGAAATCATCGAGCAGCACACCGAGATTCGGGATGGACTCGTCCACCGAGGTGAGCCACCTGTCCAGCCGCTCGATGGTGGAGCCCGGCATCCGGCCGCTGCCGTCCAGCGCCTGGGTCAGCGTGCCGAGCACCCGGCCGAACTGCACCGGGTCGATCTTGCTGAGGATATTCCGCACGTTGGTGAGGGTGTCCTGCAGCGCGATGGTGCCCTTGCTCCGGTCCTGCTCGATGATCGAGCCCTCGTGCAGGTACTTGTCCGCGGGACCGTTGAAAACCAATTCCACCGAGGTAACGGCGAACAGGTTGCTCGGCACCACTCGGGCGGTCACATTCGACGGGATATCGCCGGCGAACTCCGGCTTCAGGTCGATCTGCACCTTCTGCAGTTCGCCCTTGTCGGCGATCTCGACGTCCTCGACCACGCCGACCAGCACGCCGCGGAACTTCACATCGGCCTCGCTCGGCAACCCGTCACCGGTGGTGGAGAGATTGGCGACCACATGCACCTTGGGTATGAAATAGCCTCGGTATCTTGCCATCAGGAACCCGAGGATCAGCGCGAAGACGACCAGTCCCGATACGCCGGCGACCAACAGTTGTCGCATGGTGGGGCCACGCCCACTGGGATCGATGATCATCTCGTCCTACCCCGAGATCCGGATGCCGGGATTGACGCCCCAGATCGCCAATGTCATGAACAGGTCCGCGAAAACCACGACAATGATGCACATCTTGATGGCCCGACCGGCCGCGACACCCACACCCTCCGGACCGCCCGAGGCGAAGAACCCGTAGTAGCACTGGATGAACGTGGTGATCGCGACGAACACCATCGCCTTGAGCAGCGAGTAGAGCACATCCACTGGTATCAGGAACTGATAGAAGTAGTGCGCGTAGGTACCGCTGGGCGTGTTGCCGATCAACTGCACCGTGAGCGAGCACGAAATGTAGGCCATGGCCAGGCCGAGGCAATAGAGCGGGATGATGGCGATCATCGCCGCGAACATTCTGGTGCTCACCAGATAGGGCAGCGGCCGGATCGCGATGGACTCGAGTGCGTCGATCTCCTCGGAGATCCGCATCGCACCGAGCTGAGCGGTGAATCGGCAACCGGCCTGGGCGGCGAAGGCGAGTGCCGCGAGCAGCGGGCCCAGCTCCCTGGTGGTGGCGAATGCCGAGATGGCGCCGGTGATCGGGCTGAGGCCGAGCAGATTCAGCGAGGTATAGCCCTGGATGCCGACCGTCATCCCGCCGAACGCACTGAGGATGAGAATGACGCCGATGGTGCCACCACCCACCACCAGGCTGCCGTTGCCCCAGGTGACATCCGATAGCAGCCGCCAGACTTCCTTCGGATAGTGCCGCAGCGCCAACGGGATCGAGCCCACCGACCGCAGGAAGAAGAACACCTGGTGACCCAGGCGCGCAACCATATCCACCGGGACCTGCGCGGACTTCTTCATGTGCCGAAGTGGCCGCAGTAGCGGCGGTATGTAGGTCGATGACACCGGCTCAGACCACCTGTGGGGGGAGGAGAACGTTGTAGATCTGGGTGATGATCAAGTTCACGCCGAACAACATGATGGCGGAACTGACCACCGCGGAGTTCACCGAGTTGGCGACTCCGCCCGGACCGCCCCGGGTATTGAGCCCGGTATCACAGGCGATGATTGCGGCGAGCAACCCGAAGATCAACGATTTCACCAGTGCGACAAGCAGATCGATGGTGGTGGCGAACGAGGAGAAGGTGCCGACATAGGAACCCGGGGTGCCGTTCTGCGCGAAAATATTGAAAATGTAGCCAGTCAAAAATCCGACGAATACGACGAAACCGCAGAGCAATACGCTGACCAGCATGGCCGCACCGAGCCGAGGCGCGACCAGACGACGCAGCGGATCCACACCCATCACCCGCATCGCATCGATCTCTTCGCGGATGGTGCGCGAACCGAGATCAGCGGTGATCGCCGAACCGACCGCGCCCGCGATCATCAGCGAGGTGACCAGCGGTGCACCCTGCTGAATGATGCCGAGACCGTTCGCCGCACCGATGAACGAGGTCGCACCCACCTGGGTGGCGACCGCCCCGACCTGGATCGAAACGATCACGCCGATCGGAATGGCAACCAGCAGCGTCGGTGCCGCGGCGACACTGGACATGAACGCGCACTGACGGATGAACTCACGGTAGGGAAAGCGGCGTCGGAATATCGCGATGAACAACTCCGCGACCGCCGCGAATCCCA
Organism: Nocardia sp. NPDC049707; assembly: GCF_040674855.1. NCBI lineage: Bacteria > Bacillati > Actinomycetota > Actinomycetes > Mycobacteriales > Nocardiaceae > Nocardia > Nocardia sp. NPDC049707. The sequence goes on from NZ_JBFANN010000016.1 coordinate 115,201, forward strand.
TCGTGATCTGTCTGCCGAAGGTCTCCAATGAGCGCTTCGGATGGTCTTCCCAGTAGGCCGTCGTCCAATCGACCGCATCACGCATCCGTGACCGCGCTGGTGGACTCTTGGTCGACTGCACTGGCTAACCCCTCTCGACGCCGGTAACCAAACCCCGACGACTTGTTTGCTTGTGGCACCCTACTACGGAGTAGTGCAGAACACACGATGACAGTGTGATTGCAGTCATAATTCGAGAGTCACTGTGCGAAAACGCTATGAGCAGTGGCCCAACGCTTGGGACAGGCCCCAAAGTTAACGGTGATACCGCTAGAACGAGTCACAGTTCTACCGGCTACGATCAGCACTGGATATAGCCCGTTCCGCTATTTGTGCGGATAATATTCATGCAAAATCCCTGCGCGATTCGAATGGCGTCTACGACACCGATCAACATACAACTGAGACCCAATCGCACACTTTTCGACGATTACAGTAATAGACTTTTGCTATTGCGATAAAATGAGACGCTGTATCTGAAATGTCGAAAAGTGCGGTCTACGCCGACTCATCCGCCATCGGAGGGCCGACCCTTTCGAGCGACCCATAAGCGACTGTCACGGGATACAGGACGCGCCCGGAGCCGGATACTGAGACGATGGGTGCGACACGTTGATATCGTGCGGACTTCCGACGTCTGGAGGGACATGTTCAGCAAACTCGCCAAGGTGGCCAACGCCGCCTTCGCCGTAGCTCTAGGTGCGGCGCTGGTCGCGACGGGGGCCGGGACCGCGGACGCCGCACCGGGACCCCCCGTCATCGGCGGTGGGTCGGGAATCATTATCGATAATCAGTTCGAATGCACTGTCACGACCGTCGGCTACGACGGTGCGGGCCGGTTGGTCGGCCTGACCGCGGGACACTGCGGCGACCCGGGCGCTCAGGTATACGCCGAAGCCGACCGCGACGCAGGCCCGATCGGCCGGTTCGTCTACTCCAACCACGACCTGGACTACGCCATCATCCAGTTCGATCCGGGCAAGATCACCCCGGTGAACCGGATCGGCAATGTCACCATCACCGGGATCGGTGGCCCGGCTCGGTTCCCGATGATCGTCTGCAAGGAAGGCCGCACCACCGGCAACACCTGCGGCCTCGCCTACGGCGATATCTTCGGCACCAATATGGAGACCTGGTCGCAGATGTGTGTGGTGGAGGGCGATTCCGGGGCACCGGTCGTCGTCGGCACCACGCTGGTCGGCATGGTGAACGCCTATCTCGCCCTCGCGTGCTTCGGACCCGAGGTCGGCACCAATATGAGCTCGATCATGGGCGATATCAATGCCCGTGGCGACGTCGGAGCGGGCTTCCACCCGATCTAGCCAGGATCAGTCGAATACCGAATGAGCGGGTCGAATGACCCGCTCATTCCATTTTGTGGAGCGGGGTCAGCGCCGGACCCGCCACCCCGCACTGCGGCATGCAGTCGACGTTGTCCAGTGTCGCGGCGCGGCGCGGCGCGCGCAGCAGTACGGCCGCGATCAGTGCGCCGGTCACCAGCAGGCCGACGCAGATCCACATCGCGACACCGAAACCGCGATCGAATTCCACTGGGTCGCTGAGCGATCCGGAGATTCCGGCGAGTCCGGGCAGCGCGGCGACAGCCAGCAACTGGGCGGTACGGGCGACGGCATTGTTCACACCGGAAGCGATACCGGCCGCACTGGCGGGCACTGCGCCGAGTACCGCGCCGGTGAGCGGTGCGACCAATATCGACAGGCCGAGACCGAAGACCAGCACGCCAGGCAGAACATCGGTCAGATACGAGGTGTCGGGTCCGATGCGCAGCAGCAGTATCAGGCCGAGTGCGGCGAGGAGCGGACCGACCGTCATCGGAATACGCGCCCCGTGCGCCTGGGCCCACCGACCCGCGGGCGCGGAAAGCACCAACATGATCAAGGTAACCGGAACCGTGGCCACTCCCGACATCAGCGGGGTGTACTTCGCCACCAGTTGCAGCTGCATCACCAGGAGGAAGAACACGCCGCCGAGCGCGGCGTAGACCGCGAAGGTGACCAGATTCGCGGCGGTGAAGACGCGGGATCCGAACAGCGAGGGCGGCACCAGCGGATGATCGCTGCGCATTTCGATCACCACGAAGACCGTGAGCAGCAGTAGACCGACGACCACCAGCAGTGGCATCGCATCGATCAGACCGAAGGTCAGCGCGCCGAGAGCCACCGCGACCACCACCGCACCCCGAACATCCAGTCGCGCCCCGGCGGGAGCGACGGGCAAGGAGGCGGCACCTTGCGTAACCACGGAGGGCCCCGCGGACGCCGTTTTCGATACAGCATTCGGGTCGTGACTCTCCGGCACATGTCGCAGCGTGACGAGCACGACGATCACCGCGAGCGGCACATTGATGAAAAAGATGGACTGCCAACCGGCCAACTCGATCAGCCAGCCGCCCAGGAACGGCCCGAGTGCACCGGCGACACCGCCGAAACCGGACCACAAACCGATCGCCGCACCCTGATCGCGTCGATCGATGGATGAGGAGATCAGGGCCAGGCTGCCGGGGGTGAGCATCGCGCCCGCCACACCCTGCAGAATCCGCGCGACGACGAGCATCTCGATATTCACCGCGACACCGCAGAGCGCCGAGGTCAGCGCGAAACCGATAATGCCCCAGACGAACACCTTGCGGCGGCCGAGCCGATCGCCGAGCGAACCGCCGAGCAGGATGAACGAAGCCAGGGTCAGCATGTAGCCGTTGAGCGTCCACTGCAGGCCCGCGACATCGGTGTCGAGGGATTCGCCGATGCGCGGCAACGCGATATTGACGACGGTGGCATCCAGCGAGGCCACCGACGAACCGAGGATGGTGGCCAGCAGGATCCAGCGGCCGGTGGCCGAACCCAGCCGAGGTAACTCAGCGCTCACGGCTGCGCCTCGCTGGCGCTCGGTTCCGGCCACGGTTCGCTTCGCTACGCTCGCTCACGCACCCAACGTAACCGCTAGCGGCGGGTTTCGTGGCGGTCAGAGATTCTGGACGCAGACCACGAAGTGCCGGGTCGGGTATTCGAAGCCGCTGCTGCTGCCACAGACGCTGGCGTCGTCGGCATTCTGCTGGATATTGGTCACCTTCACGCCCTGGCTGACGCGTTCGGTGCAGTCGATGCGCTTGGGATCCTCGCCGCCGATATCCATGCAGCCACCGACGACCCAGTCGATATCCAGGCAGATCGCGCCCTGTTGCGTGCCGTTCAGGGTTTCGAAGTAGGCGGAGTCGCGATCGGCGACGCACTGCGAACTGGTCGCCGCCTTACCGATGATCTTGTAGTTCGAGGCCCGGCTGCCGCAGGAGGCCTTGGCGATGGTGGCGTTATCCGTCGTGCCGCCGAGCGTCACGCAGTCACCGACACTGGCCTGGAAGTCGGTATTGCCGCCCTTGGTCGCCGAGGTGGTTGCCGTCGGCTTACCCGAGGTCGGGCGGGCGCTGGTCGTCGGCCGACCCGAGGTGGGCCGGGCCCCTGAGGTTTTCGGTGTATTGGTGGACGAGACCGCGTCGATGGTCCCGTCACCTATCGCGGGCTGGGCGGTGCCGCTGATTTTGTTGCCGCAGCCCGCCAGCGAGAGCGCGGCGACTACCGCGACCGCCGCGACGACCGCCGTTGCGAGGCGACCCGAGATCAGGTGACGAGACACTTACAGTCCTCCCGGCTGTAACGCTCCGAACTCATACCCCCGGGTCGGAATCCGAAGTGATCTAGCAATGCGTGAAATACCACGCCATGCATACACCACCGAGCGCACGTGCGTCGAGTCGACAGTGCCTGCCGACGTGGTGGTTCGAGCACCGCCGCACTGCGGCCCACCAGCGGAATCGGCCTTCCAGCAACCGATCTGGGTAACGTGCGGATTCCGGCGTGAGAGGAGTTCGTCCGTGCAGCTGATCAGCGCGATCACCTGCACCACCCGCCGCATTCGGTGCCGCGCTGCCCCTTCCCGCGGTGGCCTCGGCAACCGATGTGCATTGCGCCTCCGACCGCCGGACGGATGTCACTGTAATCGACGCAAGCACCGCATGCCGGGCCGCGGCCGAAACCCGCGGCCGGGCATGGGCGGTCGGCTATGACGGCGTCGGCTACGCCCATGCGAGCCTCGGCGCCGCCGCACTCGGCATCGGTGCGGGGGGGTCGGCGCCAGCGACGGGGTCGGCGGAATTCCGATCGCGCTCGGCTCCGGCGCCGATGCCATCGCGCTGACCTCGATCGCCGCTCCGACAACGGATTCCGAGACCTACCAACCCAGCCCACGCACCCCGCTGTTCGCGGTATCGATCGCCTTGGACGGCTCGCGCGCACAGGTCACGACCGCCGACAACACGGTGGTATGCCTCGGCACGGCGGCCTCAGCGTGGCATTCCGCAACCGGTGCGACATGTCTGACCACGCCTTTCGGACGCTGGCAAACACCACGATCCGCGTTAGGCTGAGAATCCGCCCCCAGCCAGCCAGCAGGAGGTATGACGCGTGGTTTCTGCCTTCCCCACACCGGACCGGTGGCCAGCGGCGCCACGGGAAATGCTCGTCGATCCGAGGTTCGTCCGCCTCGCGGACCATTTCTTCCACATGTTCACCCAGCCGACGCGCGGCGGCGGCGCCCTGTCGATCTATCTCGACGGTCGCCCCGTCGTAGATATCTGGGCGGGTTGGGCGGCCAAGGATCGGCGCTGGAACGGCGACAATGTGGCGCTCACCTTCTCCACCGGCAAGGGCGTCGCCGCGACCGTGCTGCACCGACTGGCCGAGCGCGGGCTGCTCGAATACGACGCCCCGGTCACCACGTATTGGCCGGAATTCGGCGCACACGGCAAGGCCGAGATAACGGTGCGCGACGTGCTCTCGCACCGTGCCGGACTGCATCGGGTGCGCGGCCTGGTCCCCGGCCGGGAGGGCATCCTCGACTACGACGCCGTAGTGACGGCGCTGGCCGCGAGTCCAGCCGACCCGCGGCGGATCCGCACATCGGGGTATCACGCGATCACCTTCGGCTGGCTGGTCGCCGAGATTGTGCAGCGCGTCACCGATGCTCCGTTCACCGATGTGGTGCGGCGCGAGATCGCGGAGCCACTCGGCTATGACGAATTCTGGTTCCGAGTACCGGAATCCGAGCGCTATCGGATCGCCAAGATCTTTCCGCATCTGAATCCACCAGGCATCCATTGGAATACCGCGTCATCGGTGCTTTCCTGGGTGGGCCCGGTGCGCGGACTCGCGGAGGCGGGTATGCCGGAGAGCTTCGACGAACTCGTCCGCGATCCGCGCGTACACGATGCGGTGATGCCGGGCTGGAACGGCGTCTTCTCGGCGCGCGCGCTGGCCAGAATGTATGGGGCCCTCGCGAATAATGGTCGGGTCGAGGCGCTGGCCACCGAACGCGGTGGCGACGGCATCGACGCGGTGCAGTTCCTGCGGCCGGAGACGATCACGATCGTCAATGAGACGCAGCGAGCCGACAGCCGCGACTATGTGCTCGGGGTGCCGTTGAAATTCACCCTCGGCTATCACCGACCGGTGGTGATGTCCAAGCAGCAGCCGCGAAATGCCTTCGGCCACTACGGACTCGGCGGTTCGGGCGCCTATGCGGATCCCGAACTCGGCATGTCGATCGCCTTCGTCACCAACCGACTCGGCAATGCGGTGACCGCGCTCGGGGATGCCCGGCTCGCGCGCTTGGCCGCCCTCACCAGCAATACGGTGCGCCGGTTGCGCCCGAAGAGGTCGGTCGAACCGGGAGTGAATTCGTAGCGATAGCTATGGAGCAGGCGGGCGCACTCGACGAATCGGCGCCTGCGCGCCGAACTGCGCGCGGTCGGACCCGACGCCGCCTCGCTCGAACTCGGGCTGCCGTACCTGGACGCGGTGTGCCAGGAGACACGGCGGCTGCATCCCGCGGTGCCGATCGGCCTGCGCAGGCTGACCGCGCCGTTCGCGCTGCGCGATGTCGAACTGGCGGCGGGTGACACCATGGGCGTCGCGGTATCGCTGCTGCATTCCGATCCCGTGGTGTGGCCGGATCCGGAGCTGTTCCGGCCCGCGCGCTTCATCGAGCGCAAGTACCGGCCGTTCGAATTCGCACCATTCGGCGGCGGGCATCGGCGGTGCGTCGGGGCGTCGCTGGCCGATGACGAACTGCGCATCGCCCTCGCCACCATTCTCGTTCGACTGCGGCTGCGATTGCCGCCGCGGTATGCGCGCGGGCGGGTACCGCCGTCGGTGCCACATAACATCGCGACGGGTCCATATAGGTCGATCCCATTCGATGTCATTGCGTGATTTATCTCATGAAGCGGTTTAGCGTGTAGCGCGGTCTGCCACTTGGACGTCCGTCCGAGGCTAGCGAAACTCGCCGCCTGACCGGCAAATTCGCGAAAGGCGGTAACTCCGATGACATATGTGGCGCTCGACACATTTAGTCGACTGTATGAATCAATCTGAAACGCCACTGGCTTCGGATGGCCTCGGCAGGTAGGAAGGACGCCAGGGGTCGGGTGCGTCATCAATAACCCGTGGGGTGCGTCGAGTTCCCCGCGCTGTTTTTCCGTGGGCGTTCGCGCGGAATCCACGAAGGGTCTTCGTGGAACCACCGTGCGAACTCCACACTGAAGAGAGATCTCGCCGCGTCACCGGCGTAGGCGAGAGATGGATTGGACGAGAAACCTATGCATGCCGCTTTGCACACCGGGACGTCGACTGCTCCTCGTCGCGGAGCGCTAGCCCGCCGACTCCGGCAGGGCGTCCTGCTGTCGGCGGCGATCGCCGCGGTCGGCTTCACCGCCGTCGCGCCGGCTCAGGCCGATCCGGTATTTCCGGACACCGGCTCCTCTGCCTCCGCCGCCACCGATCCGGGTGTGCAGGCGAACTTCGCCCCGCCGAGCATCAGCCCGGGTGACGGCGAAACCGTCGGCGTCGCGCAGCCGGTCATCATCAACTTCAAGGAACCGGTGACCGACCACGCCACCGCCGAGCGGGCCATCAAGATCACCTCCTCGAATCCGGCGCCGGGCCACTTCTACTGGTTCAACGACAAGCAGGTGCGCTGGCGGCCGAACGAGTTCTGGCCGGCCAATACCGATGTGACCGTCGAGGCGGGCGGCACCCGCACCGCATACCGGATCGGTGACGCCTTCATCGCCACCGCCGACGACGACACGCACACCATCACGATCACTCGCAACGGCGAGGAGATCATGACCATGCCGACCTCGATGGGTAAGACCAAGCACGAGACCCCGAACGGCACCTACTTCGTCGGCGAGCAGCTGCGCAAGATGACCATGGATTCGTCCACCTACGGTGTGCCGACTACCGATCCCGAGGGCTACAAGGTCGACGTCGAGTACGCCACCCGGATCTCCAACAGCGGCATCTTCGTACACGCGGCCCCGTGGTCGGTTGCACAGCAAGGTGTCTCGAACTCCAGCCACGGCTGCCTGAACGTCAGTACCGAGGACGCCAAGTGGTTCTTCGAGAACGCCAAGAAGGGTGACCCGGTCATCGTCCAGAACACCACGGGCGGCACCTTGAACGCCCGGGACGGCCTCGGCGACTGGAACGACTGAGGTAGCAACCCCGACGTCCAAGCTCAGCTCGGCCCAGGCGCGATCGCCTGGGCCGAGTGTGTTTTGTTCAGCTTCTGGTGTTCCGGATTTTCCGGACGACAGACAAATTGGCAGTTAACCTCCCGAGTAGCAGAACGCTTCAACTGATTTCGGGAGAACATGGGTAACTCGCCGGGGACGCCCAAAACCCAAACACCCGCACGACCGTCGGCCCGCAAGCAAAGTCGCACCACACCCCACGACCGGCAAACGGCCCGGGGACGCGGACGAGCACATGGGTAACTCCTCGAGTACGCCCGGCATCCAGCCACCCGCACGACCGTCGGCCCGCGACGAAGGTGGCCTCGCACCGGACGACCGGCAAAACATCCGGAGAGCACGCGAGAAGTTCAGCGGATCAGCGTTCGCCGTTAACCGATTGTTTGCTACGCGCCGTAGAGTTTCGACCGTGCGAACCCGGCCGGAAAGAGTGCTGCCCCAATCACGCGGGCGCGGACTGCGCAATCGGCCGTGGCAAGACTATGCGCTGTTCCTGGTGTTGCTCGGGCCGAATCTGGTGCTGCTGACGCTGTTCGTCTACCGCCCGCTGGCCGACAATATCCGGCTCTCGTTCACCGACTTCAATATCTCCGACAACTTCGTGACCTACATCGGGTTCGCGAACTACCGGGAGTGGTGGGGTCGCGACGACTCCTGGCAGATCGTCACCAATACCGTGGTTTTCACAGTGGCCGCCGTGGTCGGCAGCATGGTCCTCGGTCTGGCACTGGCCCTGCTGCTGGACCGTAAGCTATTCGGCCGCAACGTGGTTCGCTCGGCAATCTTCGCGCCGTTCGTGATCTCCGGCGCGGCCATCGGCGTCGCCTTCCAGTTCATCTTCGATCCCAGCTTCGGGTTGATCCAGGATGTGCTGCACCGCATCGGCGTCGACCAGGTCCCGGACTTCTACCAGGACCCGAACTGGGCGCTGTTCATGGTGACGGTCACCTATATCTGGAAGAACCTCGGCTACACCTTCGTCATCTACCTGGCCGCGCTGCAGGGCACCCGCGCCGATCTCATGGAGGCGGCCGAGATCGATGGCGCGAGCCGCTGGACCACCTTCACCAAAGTGCTGTTGCCGCAACTGCGTCCGACCACATTCTTCCTGTCGATCACGGTGCTGCTGAACTCGCTGCAGGTCTTCGACATCATCAATGTGATGACCCGCGGCGGGCCGCTCGGCACCGGCACCACGACCATGGTCTACCAGGTCTACCAGGAGTCCTTCCGCAACTTCCGGGCCGGCTACGGCGCGACGGTCGCCACCATCATGTTCCTCGTGCTGCTGATCGTCACGCTGGTCCAGGTGCGCGTTATGGATCGGGGCGAGCAGTGAAACACGCGCGGCCGCAGCGACGGGCGCGGAGGAGACAGCATGGGTAACGACGTAGCGACCCCCGCAGGCAGCCAGCGAAACAGCGTGCAGACTCTTTCGTATCGCCGCAGACAGCGGGCGGTGACTGTGCTCGGATATGCCGCGATGGTGTGCGTGCTGATCATCGTCGGTGTTCCGCTGTTCTGGATCTTCATCACCTCGTTCAAGGCACGTCCGGATATCTACACCCAGCCCGCGGTGTACTGGCCGCACAGTTGGCATCCGGAGAACTACCAGGACGCCACCACCACGCTGCCGTTCTGGACCTTCCTGCGCAATTCGCTGATCATCACCGGGATCATCGCGCTGGTGAAATTCGTGCTCGGGGTGTTCAGCGCGTACGGCCTGGTGTTCCTGCGCTTTCCGGGCAAGACCCTGGTGTTCCTGGTGATCATCGCGGCGCTGATGGTGCCAAATCAGATCACGGTGATCTCCAACTACGCGCTGATCGCCCAATTGGGCTGGCGAAATACCTTCCAGGGCATCATCATTCCGCTCTGTGGGGTCGCCTTCGGCACCTTCCTGATGCGCAATCACTTCCTCTCGCTGCCCTCGGAGGTGATCGAGGCGGCCCGGATGGACGGTGCCAACTGGTGGCGCCTGCTGACCCGGGTGGTGCTGCCGATGTCCGGACCGACGATGGTGGCCTTCGCGGTGGTCACGCTGGTCAACGAGTGGAACGAATACCTCTGGCCGTTTCTGATGGCCGACGACACCAGGGTCGCCACGTTGCCGGTCGGCCTGACCCTGCTGCAGAACACCGAGAATCCGAGCGTCACCAATTGGGGACCGGTGATGGCGGGGACGCTGCTGACCATGCTGCCGATCCTCATCGTTTTCCTGCTGCTCCAGCGCCACATGATCAAGGGCCTCACCTCGGGTGCGGTCAAGGGCTGAGCCTGACCACCACCCCTCACGGAATCGCTACGCGATGCTGAGTTATAAGGAGAAACCAGTGTCCACTTCACAATTCCCGGCACTGTCGCGGCGCGGATTCATCGGCCTGGCCGGTGCACTTGCGGCGGGTACCGCACTGACCGCATGTGCGGGCAGCGGCGGCGGCGACAAGCAGGCCGGTGACGCCAACACCATTACCTTTTGGTCGAATCATCCTGGCACCTCGAAGGAACTCGAGACCGAGCTGATCAACCGATTCCAGGCCAAGCATCCGGATCTGAAGGTCAATCTGGTCGACGCGGGTAAGAACTACGAGGAGGTGTCGCAGAAGTTCAATGCGGCGCTATCTGGCGGTGAGCTGCCGGATGTTGTTGTGCTGTCGGATGTCTGGTGGTTCAACTACGCGCTCAACGGCACCATCGAACCGCTCGACTCGCACTTCGCCGACGCCGGAGTCCAGCTCGGCGACTATGTTGATTCGCTGGCCGCCGACTATATCTTCAACGGTAAGCACTATGCGCTGCCGTACTCGCGCTCGACGCCGCTGTTCTACTACAACAAAGACATCTGGGCGAAGGCCGGACTGCCCGACCGCGGCCCGCAGAGCTGGCAGGAGTTCGACGAGTGGGGCCCGAAGATCCAGTCCGTGGTCGGCGACGGCAAGCTCGCCCACGGCTGGGGTGACGCCAAGAACTATCTGGCCTGGACCTTCCAGGGTCCGAACTGGACCTTCGGCGGCGCATACTCCGATCAGTGGACGCTGAAGTTCACCGACCCCAAAACCATTGCGGCGGGTCAATTCCTGCGCGATATGATCCACACCAAGAAGTACGCCGGCATCAAACCGCAGATCGCCGTCGACTTCGGCACCGGTGTCATCGCCTCCACCATCGCCTCAACCGGCGATCTGAAGGGCATCCAGAAGAATGCCGAGGGCAAACTGGAATTCGGCACCGCATTCCTGCCGCATCCCAACGGCCCCGGCGTCACCACCGGCGGTGCCGGACTGGCGATTCCGTCCCGGATCTCGGATCAGCGGAAGGTGAACGCGCTGAAGTTCATCGAGTTCATCACCAATGCCGCCAATACCGCCTACTTCTCGCAGGGCACCGGATACATGCCGGTGCGCAAGTCCGCGGTGACCGATCCGAGCGAGGTCGACTTCCTGGCGAAGAATCCGAATTCGAAGGTCGCCATCGAGCAGCTCGCGGTGACCAAATCGCAGGATTACGCGCGGGTGTTCGTACCGGGCGCTGACCAGATCATCGGCACCGGACTCGAGCAGATCGGTCTGCAGAATGCCGATCCGGCAACGGCTTTCGCCAATGTGGCCGGTCAGCTGCAGGCCATTATCGACCGGCAGATCACGCCGAAGCTGCCCAAGTAAGCACCAACCAAGAGGGAGATCGACGCCGTGGCAACAGTGCACTTCGACGGGGTGACGCATCTGTATCCCGGTGCGCCGGCGCCCGCCGTCGACAACCTGGAACTCGATATCGCCGACGGGGAATTCATCGTCCTCGTCGGCCCATCGGGTTGTGGCAAATCGACCAGTCTGCGGATGCTGGCCGGACTGGAATCCGTTGCGGCCGGACGCATCCTGATCGGCGGCAAGGACGTCACCGGACTGCCGCCGCGCGCTCGCGATGTGGCGATGGTATTCCAGAGCTATGCGCTCTATCCGAATATGACCGTCGCGCAGAATATGGGCTTCGCACTGCGCAATGCCGGAATGAACAAGGCGGATACCGCGGTTCGGGTTCTGGAGGCGGCGAAGATGCTCGAACTCGAGCAGCTGCTCGACCGCAAACCGGCGAAACTCTCCGGCGGCCAACGCCAGCGCGTCGCCATGGGTCGCGCCATCGTGCGCCGACCCCAGGTCTTCTGCATGGACGAACCGCTGTCCAATCTGGACGCGAAACTGCGGGTCAGCACCCGCTCCCAGATCGCGGCCCTACAGAAACGGCTCGGCACCACCACCGTCTATGTCACCCACGACCAGGTCGAGGCCATGACCATGGGCGATCGGGTCGCGGTGCTGCGCGAAGGAAAACTCCAGCAGATCGCCAAACCCCGTGACCTCTACGACGATCCGGTCAATACCTTCGTCGCGGGCTTCATCGGCTCACCCGGCATGAATCTGCTCGACGCCCCGGTTCGCGACGGTGCCGCGGTCCTTGGCGAGCTGCGCATCCCCTTGCCCCGCACCGCGACCGGCGAGCGAGTCATTGTCGGTATCCGTCCGGAATCCTGGGAAACCACCACCGAGACCGCGAACAGCCTCGCCGTGGCCGCCGAACTGCTCGAGGAACTCGGAGCCGAATCCTTCATCTACAGCCACGGCGTCACCGATGAATGGAGCAGCCGCTCCGGCAAAGTGCTGGCCCGGGTGGACCGACGCTTTCAAGTGGCCCTCGGCGATCGCCTGCACCTGCGCCCGAAACTCGACGAGATCTTCTTCTTCGACGGCGAAACCGAGGAACGCCTGCGCTGAGCCCGGCGTCCTCGGCCCGCCGGGTAATCACCAGATCTTGACGCGCTGCGCGGGTTCCAGATACAGCTCGTCGCTCGGCTGTACGTCGAAGGCCTCGTGGAAGCTGTCGATATTGCGAACCACCGCATTGCAACGGAACTCGGGCGGCGAATGCGGGTCGGTGGCCAGGCGGCGAATGGCCTCCTCGGTGCGGGCCTTGGTCCGCCACACCTGTGCCCAGCCGTAGAAGACGCGCTGCAGACCGGTGAGACCGTCGATGACCGGCGCCTGCTTATCTTCGAGCGAAATCCGGTAGGCGGCCAGGGCAATGGACAACCCGCCGAGGTCGCCGATGTTCTCGCCGATGGTGAATTCGCCGTTGACGGTGTGGTCGTCGGATAGTGCCTTCGGCGAGAGCACGCTGTACTGGTCGATCAAAGCCTTTGTGCGCTTACCGAATTCGGCGCGGTCGGCATCGGTCCACCAGTCGACCATATTGCCGTCGCCATCGTACTTGGCGCCCTGATCGTCGAAACCGTGACCGATCTCGTGGCCGATCACCGCACCGATACCGCCGTAGTTGGCGGCATCGTCGGCGTGCATATCGAAGAACGGCGGTTGCAGAATCGCCGCGGGGAAGACGATTTCGTTCATGCCCGGGTTGTAGTAAGCGTTCACCGTCTGCGGTGTCATGAACCATTCGGCACGATCGACCGAACCGCCGAGCTTGTTCAGATCACGATCGTGTTCGGCGGCATAGCCGCGCCGATAGTTGCCGACCAGGTCGGACGGGACGATGACGATCATGGAGTAGTCGCGCCACTTGTCCGGGTAGCCGATCTTGGGGGTGAACTTCTCCAATTTGGCCAGCGCGGCCGCCCTGGTATCCGGCCCCATCCAGTCCAGCTCGGCGATATTGCGGCGATAGGCCTCCTGTAGGTTGGCGACCAGCTCGACCATCCGCGCCTTGGCCTCCGGCGGAAAGTGTTCGGCAACATACAGTTTGCCGACCGCCTCACCGAGCAGATCCTGCACCAGCGAAACACCGCGCTTCCAGCGTTCCCGGTTCTCCTGCGCGCCGGTCAGGGTGCGGCCGTAGAAGTCGAAATTCTCCTCGACGATCGGATCGGTGAGATAGGCCGCCCGCGAACGCAGCAGCCGCCACATCGCCCATGCCCGCCAGTCCGCGAGCGGTTCGGCCGCCCAGGTCTGGGCGAAGGTGCGCACGTAATCCGGCTGGCGCACAACCAGTTCGGCGAACAGATCGGGGCCCGATGGCGAGATCCCCTCGGCGAGCGCGGCAGTCCAGGCGTGCCAATCGAATTCCGGATGCTCGGCGACCAGGGCGTCGAAGGTGGTGAGGTTGTAGCTCAACTCGGCATCGCGGCGCCGCACCACATCCCAGTGTCCGGCCGCGAGCTTGCGCTCCAATTCGAAGATCCGCTGTCCGACCGTTGCGAGGTCGGCGGGCAGCAGGGCCGCGATCTGCGGTTCGGCGGCGGCCAATGTGAACATCCGGCCGATGTGCTGGATGTATTCGGCCCGGATCGCGGCGAATTCGTCCTGCCGGTAGTAGGACTCGTCGGGCAGTCCGATCCCGGACTGGGTGGCGTGCACCAGATACCGGTTGGAATTCTTATCGTCGGTATCGACGTAGAAGCTGAGCGCGCCGCCGATACCGGTGCGTTGCAGGCGACCCAATAGCGCGGCGAAGGCACTGCGATCAGCGACCTCATGGATCTCGGTGAGTTCCCCCGCGATGGGCGCCAGCCCCAGGGCAGCCACCGTGTCGGTGTCCATGAAGCTCGAGTACAGATCGCCGATCTTGCGCGCGTCACTGCCGTGCTCCGGCGCCGAGTCCGCGGCCTGCCGGATGATCGTCTGCACATCCAGCTCCGCCTGGTCGTACAGCGTCCGGAAGGCGCCGTCGACCGCACGATCCGCAGGTATCTCATAGGTATCCAGCCACCCGCCGTTGACATGGACGAACAGATCGTCCTGCACGCGTACGGCGTGGTCGAGGTGCGAGAGATCGATACCGGAGGGACTGCTCAGATCGGAGGTCACGATCTCCAGTATGCAGAGCTGGGACGCGGGCCGCCGTCGCCGAGGTAGGCCCCGGCCGCACGAACGGCCGGGGTGGTGCCGTCAGACGGGCACGATGACGCGATCGAATTCACCGTCGCGCGCGCCGGCGGTGAACGCATCCCACTCTTCGGGGGTGTAGGAGAGGGTGATATCGCCGTGGCGCAGGGTGGCGCTGCCATCGGCGCAAGTGTCTGCGATCAGCTCGTTATGCGATCGGCCGCTGTTGAGTAGGTGGATGAACGATGTCCAAAGGCTCGCGGTGACGGTGATGACGGGCTCTTCAGCGGGGCGGTTGGCCGGGTTGCGGCGGTATTTGCTGTCACGGATGAGCACCACGTCACCATCGAACCGGACCTCGACGCATTGATTGCCGTTGTTCGATCGACTCGACGTGAACCAGTCAGAAAAAACCGACCGGCGGGTAGCGGTGGTGGCCATGGGCAGGATTTTACACTCGTGCATACCTGCTGATCAGGGCCAATGATGCTGCACGATTCAACGATTGTTCCAGTGCGCGAACATAAGCGAAGCTCAAATCGCGCACCTGTTCCGGATCGTCGACCGCTCCGCCGAAGACCGCGCTCTCGGCCCATGCGAAGGTCGGCAACTGTTCGCCGGCGAAGTCGATCAGGTGGAAGCTGGACCCGCCGAGCACCGCACCCGCCCGCGCCGCGAACGGGATGACGCGCACCTCGATATTGTCGAGCTGCTCGATCGACTTGGCCAGATACTCCAACTGTCCGCGCAGCACCTCCGGCCCGCCGGTCTGTTGCAGCAGCGTGCCCTCGCCGATGACCGCGGTCAGCTCGACCGGTTTCTTGCCGCGCAACCGCTCCTGCCGCCGCATCCGGATGGCTACCAGTTGCTCGACCTGAACCGGCCGGATCATCACATCGGCACTGATGAGCGCCCGTGCATAGTCCTCGGACTGCAGCAGACCCGGGAAAACCAAACTGTCATAGCTGCGAATGCTCTGCGCGCCGTACTCCATGCCGTACAGCCGCTGCAGTTCCGGACCGATCAGTGCCGACGATTTGGCCCACCAGCCGCGCTGCTTACTCGCCTCGAGCAGGGTCAGCAATTCCGCGCGTTCCTCGGCGTCCACCTCGAGCAGTTCGAGTACCGGGCCGATGGTGTTCGTGGTGAGCACCCGTCGCCCCTTCTCGACATGCGACCAATTGGCCGGGGTGAATCCGACCCGCTTGGCGAAGGTGGCCGAATCGAAGCCGCGCACTTCGCGCAATTCGCGCAGGCGCAGCACCAGCTCCCAGCGAGCGACGGTCGGCGAAACGGGTGCCATGGCCCGAGATGGTACGCCGGAATCCCCGGCGTGTGACTATTGTCATGGAACTTGTGCGGGTTTACTGTCGATTCCAGCGGCAACTTCGGTTTTCACGTCGATCCACTCAGAGTCGAGGCGAGGTTCGTCATGAGTACGTCGCGCATGGAATCGCGTAGCTACCTGGCAGCCCAGCATTTCACGGCGGCCCAGGACGCATTAGCGCGCTGTCGCCGCTATCGCAAGGACAACGGTCTGTACGGGGTCGTTGATCCGGCACTCGGACGAATCCTGTTGGAAATCGGCGCGGTCGGTGCGGTCGTCATGCCCGCCGCACTCGGCAAGCGGGTACGCGCCCACCTCCTGGCCACCTCCGGGCAGACCGGACCGATCATCGCGCATCCGCGGTCGGACCGGTGGTCCTTCCTGACCGGCCCAACCGATAACTCATACCTGGATATGACGCTGTTTCCGGAGTTGTTCCGGATCTGCGCGTCGGTAGCGCTGCCGGGTAGCCGGATCGTGCTGCCATCACCGACCGATGAGCAGAGCGGCTACCGGATCTGGATCGCACCGCCGGAGGGCGACTACCGCCCGGAACTCGGCGATGTCATCGCCGCCACCCGCACGTGCGCGAGCAGCGGCCGCCGGTCGGTCGCCAAGGGCCTCAGGGGTGTTGTCAACGGGTCGGGCGTGGAGTGACTGTCACGCTGTAGCTCTGCTCGATACTGTGCTGCCACTTGTCCCGGCACTCGTTGAGCTTGGTCTGATCGTTGCCCGCCTTCTGCACGCAGTCCAGATAGTCCTTACCGCCGGAGTCGACGAAGAAATGCCAGCCGACAATGCTGATCACGATCGCGGCGACCAGTGAGAGCACACCCAGGATCAATCCGGTGGCCGCCATCCCGGTACCGCCCGCACTCCCGGAACGGATCTTGACCAGCGCGATGATGCCGAAGATCAACGCGAAGAAGCCGAACAGATAGCCGCCGATCAGCGTCCAACAAGTCAGGAATCCGAGAATGCCGAGCACCAGTGCGGTGATCGCCATGCCCTTGCGCTTCGGGGATTCCTGCCAGTAGTTCGGCTGCCCCTGATCCGGTGGCGGCGGGTACTGACCCGGTGGCGGCGGGTACTGACCCGGTGGTGGATATTGCGCCATGGGGCTTCCTCTCAGCCGCTGAGCGGGATGTCGATGCCGAACACGCTACGTCGAGCCGAGCCGCGCGTGCATCTCCCAGACCAGGATCTCCGCGGGCCCGTTGGCGATCACCCGCTGGCCACCCGATCTGGTCAGGCGCACGGCGTCACCTGCGTACAGCGGACCGACGCCCTCCATCTCCACCTCGCCCCTGGCGACGAACAGATGCAGATACGGCGCGTCCGGTAGGTCGATCGCCTCTTCGGTTTCCCCGCTACCCGCCAGCCGCGCCACATGCATCGCCGAATGGCTGCTACCGATGGCGATCGCGGTGCGATCGCGGTAGCGCGGCAGGCCGGAGGCCACGGTCACCAGGGTGCCGCGGGCCAATTCGTCGTCGATCTCCAACTGCTGATATCCGGGCTCCCGACCCGGTTCGTCCGGCACCACCCACATCTGCACGAAATGGACCGGTTCATCGTGTTCGGTACCGCGGTCCAGGCGCCAGGAGTCGTTCTTCTCCGAATGCAGGATTCCGGTGCCCGCACTCATCCGCTGTGCCAGACCGGGATAGATGACGCCGCTGTGCCCGAGCGAATCCTGGTGCACCAGGGAGCCGCCGAGCACCCAGGTCACGATCTCCATATCCCGGTGCGGATGGGTTTCGAAGCCCTGACCAGGGGAAACAATATCCTCGTTATTGACGAGCAGCAGCCCGTGATGGGTGTTGTCCGGATCGTAGTGCTCCCCGAAGGAGAACGAGTGCTTCGAATCCAGCCAGGACACGCGCGTTTTCATGCGATCGCCGCCGCGATGGACATCGATGTGGGGTGTCGTGAGTGTGGACATCATGGCCCTCCTCTCAGGACCGTGCACCGATCAGCTTTCAGGGTAGGAGCACTTACGACGCGGTACTCCGATTTCCTAGTAAGTTGTCCTGCACTCGGCAGTTTACGCGAGCCGATCTTTGCGAGTGACCTGCGAGCAGTCACCAGCGGCCGACGGTTGAACGGCAAGCGCGCAGTACCGACCGGTTGGGCGAACCTACGGTCGGCACGGCCCAGCACCGAGCGACAGGGCCTGAACGTGCGCACGGCGGATTCATAACATCATGTGCCACAACGGAATCGGAGGCGACGAACGAATGCGAACCGAGGTGCTCGCACACATCGAACGGCAACTCCGCGATGCGGCACAGCGCGACGGCATCAGCGATTTCGTCGTCGGTGTCGCGGTATTCCGCGATCGCAAACTCCTGGTGGTGCGCCGCGTACCGGACGACTACCACGGCGGCATGTACGAACTGCCCGGTGGCGGAGTCGAATCCGGGGAAACCCTGGCCCAATGCGTGGCGCGGGAACTGTTCGAAGAGACCGGGCTGCGCGTCCGCGCCATCACCGAGTTCCTCGGCGACTTCGACTACGCCACCAGGACCAAGCCCCGAGTGCGCAAGTACAGCTTCATCGTCGAGGTGGAACCGGGCGCGGTCGCGCTGGCCCCAGGCGAACACGACGCCTTCGCCTGGATAGATGCCGCGACATTGGCAGATCTGCCGATGGCGCCGGATATGCGCGAGACAATCAGTACTTTGGTCAACTGTGTTTGAACCGTGACACGCCCATATTCTCAACCGCCACGGAGCGAGTCTTACAAGCGATGAGTTCGCGGCCGGCCCGCATGCAAGTTGTCGAAGCACACACGCCACAAGCACCGAACTCCACCGCCCAACGCACACACATAAAGCGCCGAACACCCCACCCACAACGACCACCACCGAGCAAGCCCCACAAGCGATGAGTTCGCAGCCGACCCACACCCAAGTCATCGAACACACACGCCACAAGCACCGAACTCGACCGCCCAGCGCGTACACAAGGGCGCCGAACGCCCCGCCCTAAACGACCACAACGGAGCGAGTCTTACGAGCGACCCGTTCGCGACCCATCTCGCGTCCAAGCACATGCACCACGCACGAGTCTCGACGCGCGCACCAGGTGCCGAACGCCCCGCCCTAAACGACCACAACGGAGCGAGTCTTACGAGCGACCCGTTCGCGGCCCGTCTCGCGTCCGAGTCGTCGAAGCGCATGCGCCGCAGGCGCGAGTCTCGACGGCTCGGA